>JAFGNY010000384.1 GCA_016926765.1 Bacteroidales bacterium
CATCCGAAAGGTCGAAATAGGCGCTGACTTTCGTCCATTTCTCAATGGGGATCAGAGGACCGTTAAAATGCACCCCTTTCCAGCAGATGTTGACCCCAACCGAATTATTGACTGCAAATACGAGGGATCCGTTGACCTCATTCTCTGTAGGCAGCACATAGACCCAGGCGCTCATAGCCACCCCTTTCAGGTTTTCCAGCCCGATCTCTCCCGCATCGCGGACCACGCTGATGGAGAAGCTGTTTTTCCCGAAAGCCTTGGCCGAATAATTCCCCGAGTGGGCAATCCCTTTGTAAATTCCGTTGGGGACCCCTTGGGTGGAATCCACTTCAAAGTCAAAACTCAGGGTGTTGGGGGCGACATTCTGCATAGGGTCCTGGTCCACGAAAGCAACTTCGCTGGATGTTGGGATCTTCATCAGCTTATGCCAGGGGATGTACTTGATCACGCCAAGGGTAAAGAGTACCAGCAGGATAAGAACTGCCCCGAGAAGGATGAACAATCTCTTTCTTTTCTTCATAATGAATGTTATCTGATCAGGATAAGTTTCAGGGTTTCCCTTTTTTCTGGTGTTGTCATCCGCAGGGTATAGATCCCGGGATGGAGCCTGGATCCCTCCTGATTGCAGCCATCCCAGGAAACCTGGTGATCGCCGCTGGTCTGCCACATCTGAAGCAGGGTCAGGATGGGGGCGCCCTGCAGATCGAAAATATCCATCTGAACCGGAGAATCTGAATCCAGGGAATACCTGATGGTTGTCCCTTGATTAAACGGATTCGGGAAGCAGGAGAGACTGCCCGTGTTTTGTGTCCCAGGCTGGATTCCTACAGGCCAATTGACATGCAGGTGAGCCGGGATGACCGTGATATTGTTATAGAGGTCTCGCACCAGCAGATTACACACATGGCCTCCCGAGGTAACGCTGCAGGTAGTGAAATAGACTGTGACGGTATCCGATTCTCCGTTCAGCAGGGTGCCGGTATTTGCAGAAAGGCTGAGCCAGTTGTTGGAGAGCCCTTCGTTGGCAAGCCGGATCTCGCCCGGCAGCAGGTGAGTCCCATAGCCTGAGTGATCTCCTTCAATGACATAGACCAGGAATACGTCGAGGTTACTCCCCTCGGCAATGGAGCCGGTAACGACGGCAGTGGCATTTTCATTGGGTTTGATGACGCCGAGCCCTCCTCCACTCTCTCCATGCCAGTTCACAGTGACCCCCGGGCCGGTCGTACCGTCGAAAACAAGGTCGCCGAGAGAGCCTCCGGAAAAATTGGTCGCGCTGATAAGTGTCACGTCTGCCGGAAAATCAATCCGGATATTTTTAATGTACTCATCATCAGTGCTCCCGTTGTGTACCGTAAGATTCCAGCTGAAATCCTGTCCGGGGACACAGGTGGATTCCGAACAAACAAACCAGGAGCCGGTCAGGTTATCGGGTTGGCCCGATTTTACTGACGAGGTATCGAAAACCTGGATGGTGTAGTGCAGTAGGCCGCCGCCCGTGTTGGTGATCACCAGCTCATCAGAAGCTGTTTGCCCCGGATCGAGCGTTTTGCTAAGGGAGCCCGGGGTGACGCTGATCTCCGGTAACGCTCCTTCGAAAGGCGGAAAGGTGATGAAATCAATCCAGGTGCGGTCATAGAAAGCGGTAACCGAGTAGTCCTTGTGATAGAGCCACCTAAACGTATGGATCCCTTTGGAGACCGGATAGCTCACCTGGTTCCAGGGGTTGTCTCCGTCCCACCTTCCCATCTCCCGGTCATCGATGAAGAAAGCGAAATAATCGTATTCAGTGCCATTCGGGTCGTTTTCGCACGAAACCCGCTTCCAGAAGCTGATCTCTCCTTCGGCAAGGATATTCACAGTGATCAGGATCTCGGAATCCTCGTTATCGTAAATCCAGCCCGATTTGATATCATGGATCCCTTCGTGGGGCTGGAAGTCATCCATGGCCCAGTCGGCATACCCGCCAAAATACCACGGGTACTTTAAAAATGTTCCCGTTTCGAAGTCTTCGACAATCTCTCCGGTGAGCAGCCAGACGCTGTCGGAACCGTTAAACCCGTTGTTGGCCGAGAGCTGAGTGTTAATAAGGTAAAGGTGTTCAAACGGGGCCTGTTCTGAACCGGTGACGGTGAAGGAGAGCTGTTGTGCCGAGTCGGGTTTCAGCAGGGGGATCATGCCCGAACCCTGGTTAACGGTTACCATTGGATCAGCGGAAGTCAAGACCGTTTGCAGATTATGGATCTTAGCTCCTCCATGGTTTTCAAAAACCACCAGCATCTCCGTAGTCTCCCCTGGATCGAGCTGGCCGTTATCCCCATCTGCCAGTTCCACTGAACCGATGACAATATCCGGAGCAAAGGCTGTGAAATCGAGATCGAGTTCAACGCTTTGCTGGTTGGAAACCTCATGAAACAGTAACGTGAACGGATGCTGGTCGGGTACTGAGGTGGAGGCACAAAATCTGAAGGCATCCGGGAAGTTCCGGGTCTGACCTCCGGCGATGGTTCCTATGTCTTCAGCACTGTCAAGCAGTGTGATATAGGGATCCAACTGCGTGATCCAGGCAGTGACACCGGTGAGAGACTGGGTGCCAAGGTTGGTCAGACTCAATGAGATGGCAGCCGTATCACCATACTCCACCAGGCTGTCGCCGCCCGAATTGATAGTATAGTTCACCAGAAGTCCGTTTGTAGTGAAATTCAATACCTTGGTATTGGCAATTCCATTGTTGTCGGTCACCCTGAAGGTGATCGGCCGGTTAGTGTAAGGATACTGCGGGGTGCCGGTGAACAAACCGCTTTCAGAAAGGGTCATTTCCACGGGGTAACCGCAGGCAGAGAGGATATCCTTGGAGCCGGGGGAGACAGTGGATTCATTATTCAACAGTGTATATTGATAATTTTTATTGTCGCCGCCCGAGATCCCTCCTGTCCAGCTTGTGCTGACAGGGAAGTTCATATTCCCGTAATAGTATTCAATCAATCCGCTGGGATAGAGCTTGACGGCAAAATCCACGCCGGAGGTTCCTGCCATGTTGTTGATGGATGCCTTCCAGCGGATCGTGGCCGAGTTGGCGTCCCCGTCAAACCACATTCCGTCGCCGAGTGTAGTGTACAATCTGAGGTCGGTCATAAACGGACTGATGATGGCGGTCTGGTGAAACAACATGTCAGGGTCAATCAGGTAGGGATAGGTATATGGCCTGTCATCAAAAACGATGAAGCCATCCACATAGATGTAGAGGTTGCGGACAGCCTTTTTGTAAAATGGAAACTCGAAATCGAGGACCTTGATCACATACCCGTTATTGCTATTGGACGGAGTCAGCGACCCGGTTGTGATGGCCGGGAAGGTCCCTGTCGTGAGGTTTTCGGGATAGTCGAGCTTCACATCCCACAGATAGGGCGGGGTCCCTCCCGAAGCCGTCAGCTGGTAGGAGTAAGGCTGGTATAACTGTGCATTGGGGAGTGAGAGGGAGAGAATTCCCGGTTTATCGAATACCATAGTCCTGATAACGGAGACCCGGGTGATGCTGTTATTGATCAGGGGTGCGGGAGTAGCGGTACACAGAACGGTTTGGGGGGCGCTTCCGGTATAGTCTGTCAGAGCCATCTGAACAATCTCGCCCGGAGAGCTGTTTCCGGGATCGTTCTCTTCGACATTCAGGAAAAATTTGGCCATCTGCCCCGAAGAGAGGTCACTCAGAACAGGAGTAAGGTCGAGTCCGAATTCGATGGTCTTATCTGCTTCAGAGGTTCCTCCCTGCATGTAGTAGGGGCCTCCCTGAAAGTTGAAAATCGGATATTCGTAAATATAGGCGGGTGTGGTGGCCGACACGTTGGGATTCATCCCAACAGTTACCTTCAGTTTATCCCGTGAGGTATGCTTCAGAACCACCTTCATCGTCAGCTGCGGATTGCATGTTTCCTTGACATCGACTACAAATACCGTATGTTCCCAGATCCCTCCGTAACCAATATCATCGGCAAGCGTTTTGTACATCATGTAGCAGAATCCCAGATTGCACCATCCGGTACCGCCATAGCCATTGGCAAATTTCAGCCCGCCGATCTCCCAGTCGTGCATGTCGGTGATCCCGTCGCCGTTGATATCAATATTGTTGGTGTATTGGCCATCATTATTGTAATCAAACCTTACCGAGTCGTTGTACCCACAAACCGTCCAGGCATGGGTGGGACTGGGGCTCCAGGCGGTCTGGACATATTTTCCTGCTTCGGGGGTCCCTGGAGGAAATACGGTGGTGACCGAACCGTAATATTTGGCATAGAAGTTTGCTACACCTCCAACCATCGATCCTTCCAGGTGATCAGCCAACCAATACTTCAGTGTCTGCAACCCTGTGGGGTTATCGCAGCGGATCGCCTTGACCGAGACCAACCGGTTTTTCATCCCGTTGTAGTAAACGTTATACCCTGATATCCAGCGTTTTTCCCCTCCCGTGTTCAATCCTCCGCCATAATCGGTCACATTCATGGTGCCGCAGGCCCGGATGATCTCCCAGGAATCAAAAAAACTGGCCCCCTGGTAGTTGTACCCATTGTTCAGAAAATCCCAGACAAAATGCGTTGGATAGGTGTTATCGGTGGTATTTGCCGGAACATTCCGCGCCCGGTCGATTTCATAAGTAAAGTTGAAAGCTACCCCGGCTGATTGTCCGCACTCGTAGCCCGATTGCGTGGTGATGGAACGGAAATAGGGTTGGGTGGAGTTATCCACCGAGACGGGCAGCAAGGGAGCATTGGGTCCCTGGTAGGCTTCCGGTAACTCCAGCAGTGGCACATTCATTAAAGTGAACTGGTCCTGCAGGCTGATGGGTTCCGGCTCCAGTCCCAAGGAAGCCGGGCCCTCCTGGCCCATCAACAAACCCTGCCCCAACAGGCAGGTAAACGCTATGGCAACTAAACTAAACCGGTTTCTCATCCCATGTTAAAATTATACTGCAAGTTTACTGATTTTTACACATATCGAGGTATTTTGCATCACGAATGATAGCTTTCCCGGTAGAAATATGGCTGTCTTTGGCCTTGGTGACCATAAAACGGAACCACTCCCGGTTATTGAGAATATCTTTCTCATATGGATACCAGGAAGGATCGGAGTCATCAGGATGAAAAGCCAGATAAGCTTCATCGGCAAAATTCCAGAATCCGCAATGCATGTTAATTTCAGAGACCATAAGTAAGACCATATCGAAGGAGAGAAGTTGTTTCTTCATCTTCGTTTTGTCAATATATTTTGGATCCCGGTCATCGATGATATGGGGATAGACCTTGGAGTTATAGTACCAGTAAGTGTGATCCTTAAACAGTTGTCCTGAGCAGTTATGGATGATATTGATGTAATAACTATCAGCGATCACAAGAATGGAAATTTTTTTAGGTGTCGCCGTATCGAAAGCGAGCTCCGGATAGGCGAGCCATTCACCTGACAGCGGGAAGATCAGGTTTAAAAGCTCCCCGATATCTTTGTCGGTCCACCGCATGGAATCCGATACCTCGATTTTGGTGATGCTCATGACTGGGAGCGATGCGCCGGTTTTCGCCTCCACATACCGGAAGAGGGTATCCATCGCCACCACGGAACCATAAATGCTCCAGTGCATTCCATATTTCGGGAACAACGGGTAGCGGCTGGTATCCTTCAGCCCAAGGAAATAGCGGTTCAGGTCAACCACCGGGATCTCCAACTCCTTTGACCGTTTCAGGATATACTCATAGTTCGACGGCCGTTTGCCAAAGGCAAAATAGTGGTCGGGAATGTACTCGGGGAAAAAGCTGGCTTTCCCGGGTTCCACCACCAGAACGAAAGGAATGCCTGCTTTCTCAAGACCGGAGCTGACCTGCCTCAGCTTTTTCAGCCGGGGTTCCAGAATCTCGGGACCGACAAAATAGTCTCCAAGATACTCCCTGATATAGTCCTCTTCAAAGAGATACCCCTTTTTCCCCTCAACGAATCCCTGGGCATGAAGAAGGTGAAAGAGACGGTAATCAACTTCGTTATTCACTCTGAAAAAGGAGTTCCGAAATCCGATATGGTCATTCGTGCGGGAGGTCATCTCCTCCTGAAATGTTCCGGAAAACCACCGTTTCCAGGTGAATTCTTTAAGTGAGGGGGGAAGTTTAAGGTTAAAATAACCTTTCAACTGATGTTCCCGCACCAGTAGAAAATGGCTCTGACAGAGAGGAAGGATGAGCAATATCAGGATCAGAAACAAAAGCAGAAGTTTCCCCGGGCGCATAGGTCATCTATCGGTTGAAAACACAAAACTACTCATTGTTTTAGCATGAATCAAAACATCTTAGTACTTTTACGAGGGTAAACTGATCTCAATGGTTGCTGTCGTTATCCCCTGTTACAGGGTCAAAGAAAAGATCCTGCCCCTGCTGCAGAAAATAGGGCCGGAGGTTCAGCAGATCATCGTGGTTGATGATGCTTGTCCCGAACATACCGGAGAATTTGTCAGGGAGAACTGTACAGATTCTCGGGTAAAGGTGATCATCCATCCGAAAAACCTGGGGGTTGGCGGAGCGGTGAAAACCGGATACAAGGTGGCTCTTTCGGAAGGAGTCGGGGTGGTAGTCAAGCTGGATGGCGACGGGCAGATGGATCCCTCCCTGATTCCCGGCCTGATTGAGCCGTTACGTTCAGGGGATGCGGATTACACAAAAGGAAATCGCTTCTATGACCTCCATTATCTGCGAGAGATGCCTCTGATCCGAAAGATCGGGAACTCCTTCATTTCGTTCCTCAACAAGCAGGTGAGCGGGTACTGGGATATCATGGATCCGGCCAACGGATTTACGGCGATCACCAGCCTGGCGCTGGCCTACCTGCCTCTCGATAAAATAGATAATCGTTTCTTTTTCGAAAACGACATGCTCTTCCGGCTGAACACCATACGGGCCGTGGTCGTAGATTTCCCGATGTACTCCTCCTACGCCGATGAAGAGAGTAACCTGAGGATCTACGAGGCTTTGCTGAAGTTTCCGCTGAATTATCTTGGCAGGTTCGTCAAGCGAATCTTCTACAACTATTTTCTCCGGGATTTCAATATCGGATCCCTTGAACTGATTCTCGGAACGGCCCTCTTTCTGTTCGGGGTGATCTTCGGGATTGTGAAATGGTCGTCAAGCATCCTCTCTTCCCACCCTGCAACAGCCGGGACCGTCCTGTTAGCCGCCTTGCCGGTCATCATTGGATTCCAATCCCTGATCGCATTTCTCCATTTCGACCTGGCCAACATCCCGCGAAAACCGATCTCAACCAGTTTATCCAAACTCCCACCTCAGAACCTGAAATAGATAAAGGGGCTGAACCCGGAAGAGGTGATGGTGGCTTCGCTCAGAATAAAAAGCAGGATAGCCGCAACGGTCATCAGAATGACCGTAAGACTTTTAGGCGCTGAAAAGAGTTTTTCACTCCATTGTTCAATCCGTTTCCATCCTCCCCAAAACGAGAAGCAGATCGCGATGATCAGCATGGTCCAGAACTTGGAATTCAGCCAGATATCGTTGGGCATGGTCACGAAAAGGAACATCCTGCGGAGATAGAAATAGGCGAAATCAAGACTCTCGGAGCGGAAGATCACCCATCCGATCACAAGGAAAAAGAAGGTGAGGAGGATGGCAGGAACGCGTCCTGCCTTTTTCATCCACTTCATCAGAAAGAGGCGGTCGAGGATCAGAAAGAAAGCCATATAGCCGCCCCAGAAGATGAAGGTCCAGGCTGCGCCGTGCCAGAATCCGCACAGCAGAAAGGTGATCGCAGCCGCAAAGATGTAGAGGATTTTATCCGTCCGGATGCCCAAATACTTGTCTTTCTTCAGCTTCCGGGAAGTAGAGTAGGCAATGGGCAGGAAAAGGTAATCGCGCAGCCAGAGCGAAAGGGTGATGTGCCAGCGTTTCCAGAACTCGGTGATGCTGGTGGAGATATATGGGAAGTTGAAATTTTCGGGAAGCCTGAAACCAACCATTTTTGCCAGTCCGATCGCCATATCTGTGTATCCCGAGAAGTCGAAATAGATCTGAAAGGTATAGGCGATAGCCCCAACCCATGCCAACGAGGAGGAAAGTTCGAGTGAATTCAGGGCAAAGATCTCATTGACTGTCACCCCCAGCACATCGGCGATCAACACCTTTTTTGCCAGCCCGATTACAAACCGGTAGAAACCGATCAGCCGTTCGTTGGAGGTTTCCTGGGCTTTCCGGTCAAGGATCTGATCGTAGATCTGCCCTACCCTGACGATGGGCCCCGAAAGGAGTTGGGGGAACATGAAAATATACAGTGCATAATCCTGCAGACGCCTGACGACGGCATGCCTGCCTTTGTACACATCAAAGGTATATGACAGCTTCTGAAAGGTGATGAACGAGATCCCGATAGGAAGGGCGATTTTCGTCCATTGGGCCGGCGGCGAGCCAAACCAGCTCAGGATATCGTTGAACTGGTCGACAAAGAAATTCATGTACTTGAAATAGAGCAAAAGCCCGAGGTTCATCACCACACTGAGCCAGAAAAGCGCTTTCCGCTTTCCTCCCTGGCTGCGGCC
Source organism: Bacteroidales bacterium (assembly GCA_016926765.1). Taxonomy (GTDB): domain Bacteria; phylum Bacteroidota; class Bacteroidia; order Bacteroidales; family FEN-979; genus QYOJ01. The sequence continues at coordinate 8,573 of JAFGNY010000384.1, forward strand.
CACCTCCTTTAAAATGAAAAAATCAGCCAGCACCGACCCGATAACGACAAAGACAAACAGGGGCGCTCCCCAGGCGTAGTAGAAAATACTGACCAGGAGGAGGAAGGTGTTCTTCGGCCAGGAACGCGGGATCCATGCCAGCAGGTAATAGAGGATCAGGAATACCGGCAGAAAATACAACAGAAAAAGGCTTGTGTTGAATATCATAGGTTATCGTTTTTGTTTTTTCAACTCATCAAACACACGGGAAATCGCTTCCCGGCAAAGGATGGTCTCAACCGGAAGACCTTTGTCCATCGCTTTCTGCGTTAACCGGGAAACTTCTTCATCAGACTCTCTTATCTGATTTATGTAAAAATCCAACCGACCCTTAAGAAAGAATTCACAGTAGGCCCGTTCAATAAATCCGTATCCAATGTCCAGATTGGCTCCGGTGGACTGCAGCAGCAGGATCAGATCATAGTGAGGGATGGTTTCGTGAAGATCCAGGGTGTAAGCATTCAGGTAGTGCCTGAAACTTTCGGGAAAGACTCCCTGGTTGTAATACCAGAAATGATACTGAGTAAAATTGTTCTGAATAATTCCAGGGTGATACCACTGCCAGAAGTAACTGTCTCCAACAATCAGTACACTGAGCTTTTGCAGGGTATCCAGCGGTGTGAAATAGTAGTCAGCGTAATCCATAGAAGGATGGTCGGGTTCCCATATCAGGTTCAGGGTACGGGAGAGATCCCCGTTGTCATCAAAGAGTTCCTGCGTGATGTTAACGCCTTCCTGGATCCTGTCGGGCAGCCGGATGTCGTATTCTTTCTGCAGGTACCGGTGCAGGGAATCGAAGGCCAAAAGGGCTCCATAGGAGCTCCAGTGTGATCCGTTTTTGGGATAGAGATGATAGCGGGAGGTGTCTTTCATCAACCTGAAGTAACGGTTGAAGTCGAGATAGGGAACTTGTGCATGGTCCAGAGCGCAAACCCAGGAGCTGTATTTCGTGGGTGTTTTGACATTTTTCAAAAACCGGGAAGGAATATACTCCGGATAGAAACTTGCTTTATCCGGGGCCAGGATCAGCAACAGGGGGATACCGTACCGTTCCATGAGGAACTCCCGGAGTTGTTTGTATTCACTAACCCTTGATGGGTAATAGGACGAATCAAAGACATTTCTCCCGGTCAGGTTGAAGATCCCCTCGATATAATAAAGGTACTTCTCTTTCCCGACAATGATCCCGGTGGCGTGTGGAAGTCCGAACAAACTGAAATCCACCTGGTTATATAACCTGACAAAATCGTTTCTGAATCCGTTTGTTTCATTGATCCACCGGGTTTTTTGAATTTGATAATCTCCTGAAAACCAGGCAGAATCAGAAAACGGCAGATTGGCAGGCGGAGTATACGCACCCCAAAGCATATGGGTGTGGATGAATTGCCCCCTCCGCTGGATGCCGGGCAGGGTAAGTAACCCGATCACAAGGATAAGCAGTGTATTTCCAGGGATCTTGCTCATTTCGTTGCCGTCAGGTTGATTTGCCGGTTGATGATGGGTTGTTTCATTGATTGATAATCTGTTCCCTCTCGGTCATGTACAATGCATCCAGCCGGATCATGGAATCAAGTGAGACGTTTCTTTGTTCCGCTTTCAATTTTACCTGTTCAAGCCATTTCGGATTTGCCCTGATCAGTTGTTCAAATTCCCGGACTCGTTTTTCATTTAATGCATTCTGATAGGCAATTCCCTTGAATGAGCTGAAGGCTTTTTCAATAAAGCCCCACCCAAAGTTAAATAAATTGGATTCCGTTGCCATGATGATAATGACATCCTGGTTCCTGATCTCATCCATTAAATCAACCTTTTCGGTAGGTAGTTTATCCTTGCCCGGGGAAAACAATCCCTTGAAATAATACCAATAGTGTGGTTCTGAAAAAAGCCCGGATGCCAGGGGCCCGGTATAAACAAAGGAATAATAGCTATCGGCGATAGCCAGAACGCGTGGTTTGGTTTTTCCTGTTGTTGAAAAATGATAGACCGGGACCGGGGCAGGCGACTGACTGAGAGGAAGAAGAAGGTTCAACAGCCTGGCCAGGTCGTATTCAAGCGGATGGGTCGAGTCTCTCATGATCAGAGTATCAATAAGTATTTCAGGCAGATCAATGCCCTGAGACTTTTCCAGATAGGAAGCGATGCTATCCATTGCCAGAACCATACCATATGAATCCCAATGGGTCCCCAGCCTGGTAATCAGAGGGTACCTGCTGGTATCCTTCGCTTCCATGAACCACCCATTGATATCAATGAAAGGGATCCCCAATTGCTTCGATTGTTTGATATACTCATCGTAATTGGATCTTCCGGGGTGTATTTCCGGATAGCCGGGAAGATGGTCAGAATAGCACCTTGCCTTGTTCGGGGCAAATACCAGAATCAGGTCAATCCCCATAGACTTTAACGTATCCTGAAGGAACAGGACTTTGTCTAACTTTTTTCTGATGGCGCTTGAGCCCAGAAAGTCCTTACCCATATATGAGTCGACGTAACCGGTTTCAAAAAGGAACCCGTCGCGTCCCTTTACGACACCTTCTGAAGGGATATGATGAAACAACCTGTATTGCATATCGTTGTTGATGCCAACAAACAAGGACCTGAAACCCACAACATCCTTCAGGTATTCGGTCGTTGAGGTCTGAAATGAACCATTCAGGATATTCTCGGAAGAGAATTCAGGCTTAGGCGCATCAACCACCACCCCTCCGATCGCGGGTTCCGCAAATGGATGTTTCCATTGCTGAACCAATGGCAGCATCAACAGGATGAGAACCAAAATTAACAAGGATGTTTTTAGAATTCGCATGCAGTGTATCTCTGGTTATTTTTCAACAAATTGCTGGTCAATGACATAACGCGCATCAATGGTCATCATCTCTTCCAGGGGGATCCCTCTCTCCCCGGCTTTCTTTTCCAGGGCATCCATCCACTCTCGGCTGCTGCGCATGCGATCAAGGATCTCGCTGATCCGGGGGTCCTCCAGGCCGAGATAGGAAGCAAGCTCCTCCAGGATCCCGTATCCGATGTTGCCATACCCGGCATTGACCAGCAGGATGATGACCACATTCGCCTTGTCAATCACCGCTATGCGGTTAATATCCCAGACGGAAGTTGGTGAACTAAAATTCTGAGGATAGGCATCTTTGTTGTAATACCAGAAATCCTCGTTCGCAAAGGCAGAGTGGATATAGCCGGAATAATACCAATTCCAGTAGAAGCTATCGCCTACCACCAGCGCATTCACCTTTTTTCTTCCCTGACTGGTATCAAAATGGATTACCGGGTAGGCCATGTCAGGGTGCTGGATCTCCCAGATCAGGTTCATGGTTTCGCCCATGTCGCCATCGGGGCTTCTCAGTTCATCTGTCACCACCAGGCTGTCGATGACCATCAGGGGAAGTTTCGCCCCCGTTTTTGATTCGATATACCTGGAAAGCGAGTCAGCCGCCAGCAGGGCCCCGTAAGTACTCCAGTGGATGCCTGTTTTCGGGTAGAGAATATAGGGGGAATACGGTTTTCGCCGCAGGAAGTCGTTGTTGAAATCGAGGAAGTTGGCCCCGGCAGCCTCCAGCTCCTTGCGGTATTGAATGTAGTTGGTAACCGGCTTTTTTTTACTGAGGTATCTCTCCGGGATATACTCCGGATAATAAGTCCCTTTGTCGGGAGGAAATACCAGCACCAGGAGTTTTCGTTTTTGTCGCCATAATTCATTCCCGACCTCCTTCAGCAGTTTCACCTTTTCGCGGATCAGGGCTTCTCCTACATAATCGGTTCCCAGCGCGGCATCCAGGTATTGCTGTGCTAAAAGGTACCCTTCCTTGCCTACCACTATTTTTTCGGCATGAGCGAGGCGGAACAATGAAAAATCCATCTGGTTATAGAGCCTGACAAGATCGGTCCTGAAGCCAATCCGGTCGTTGAATGCCACAGGCATTTCAGTCTGGAATTCGCCTGAGAACCAGGAATTCCATGTAACTATTGGAAAGGGGTTAAGCTGAAAAACTCCTTTCAACGGAGGCGAAGAGATCAAGCCGGAACGTCGTTGCACTTCCGGGAATAACAGGACCAGAATCACCAGCAGGAGCAGGATTTTTCGAACTGCTTTCATCGTATCTCAGTCATACCGTACGTCCAGATCATCTACAAAGATCTTTTTTTTCTCCGGATTCCAGATGTAGAACAGCAACCTGGTATCTCCATCCATACCCGGAGGGATCTCATAAGAAACCTGAAAGGGTTGCCAGCTATCCGCCTTGTCGATCAACGTGCTGAGGTCGATCCCTTCCCATTTCAGAGAGGTTCCCTCTTTCTCGGCCGAAAAGACGAGGTAAATCTTTGAGTAAACGGAATCGGGGAAATTGACCCAGCCCGACACCTGCATCGTTCGTGGCAACTGATCGGGTGAAAAGTCCCAGATCCGTTTTTCGGCACGGCAGCAAAATTCGTGGTATTCATCAAATGTAGCGCTCCAGATGCCGGTTCTGACCAATTCGCGTGTCACGGCCGTTCCCCCGTTCAACGACTGATTTTCAAAATCGTTGCTATAAGAGATCACCGGGGATCCGGGAAAAGGAATGCCAGCCCGGTTGAGCTGCCGGTGGTAATTATCCCAATCCCATGCAGCGCCAAAGAAACACTTCTCATAAACATAAGTCAGCCGGAGGGTGAACCAGGCGCAGAACAGCAGCAGGAACAAGACCACTCCTTTTATCAGCAAATGTTTTTGCTGAATGGCCCATCCGATCAGATACCCAAGGGGGATAGCCAGAATGGCAAAGTACTCCACAAACGACCGTTGCCCGAAACTGCAGCCAAAATACCAGATCTGCCAGGCACCGCAGATATAACTTACGATGAGAAAGAGGGCGAGGGCAACCCACCCATTGAATTTCCGTTGAAAAATCATTAACCCGATGCCGGCCAGCATCAACAGCGCCATGGGAACGTAGGTAAACAGTCCGTTCAGGGGGGAGAACCAAATCTCAGGCAGAAAAGGATCTTTCCAGTTGGTAAAACCCTCTTCGCCATAAGTATAGGTAATATAGGATCCATGGAGGTAGTTCCAGTAGAGAAGTTGGGGCAGGAGAACCAGAAAAAGAACCCCCAGAAAGGTCAAGATGTAAACCGGTTTGAAGAACCATTTCAACCGTTCAAAAAAAGATTTCAGGGAGGTGAGATCCCAGAGAAAGAAGAGGGAAAATACCAGGATGTTCGTTGGCCGGGTTACCACCGCCAGTGATCCGGCAAAGACCATCAGCAGGTAAAATGGATATTTCCGGACATCCAGGAACCGTGTCAGGGAAAAGAGGAAGAGGGTGAAAAGAAAAAAGGAGTAAACATGCGACATCGAACCGTCGTTGACGGTATAATAGTAAAGATTGGTCCCGATATAAAGAAAGAGGAGGGTAAGGTACTGCACAGCAGAGGAAAAATAGCGCTGCAATACCTTTTTCAACAGGATGAGCCCCAGCACCAGGTAGATCACGGACGCAAAATCGATCATCCAGTGGTAGAGAGGAGAGAAGCCGCCCTCCTCCGGTATATTCAATGCCATTGATATTCCATGCGTTACGAGAAAGAACGGACTCAGAAGGATTGCTTCGCCACA
>JAFGNY010000065.1 GCA_016926765.1 Bacteroidales bacterium
ACCTAACGCCACAACAGCAAGTTTCATAAGAGTTCTCTATATATGTGGCAAAAGTAGAAATTTTTTGTAAATAGAAATTAGTACATTCGCCTCCCTGATGAAAAACCAGCAGAAAGCATACCTGTTTGCACTCACCGCCGTCCTTTTCTGGAGTACGATTGGCTCTGCCATGAAAATCTCGCTGAACTACATCGATGTGGTCCAGTTGCTCCTTATGGCAAACCTGGTCGCGGTAGTCGTCTTGTTTCTCATACTTGTTTCACAGAACAAACTCAGGCTCCTGAAAGGACTTCGGTTTTGGGATTATGGCCGTTCGGCGATTCTCGGATTGCTCAACCCGTTTCTTTACTATATGGTACTTTTAGCAGCCTACGATTTGTTAAAAGCGCAGGAGGCAGGAACTTTAAACTACATCTGGCCGCTTATACTGGTTCTATTATCCATCCCCCTGCTCAAACAACAGATCAGCGGATGGAGCCTGATTGCCATCCTGATCAGCTTCACCGGATTGCTGATCATCTCTACCCGTGGCGATATCCTGGAGTTCTCTTTTTCCAGTCCGCTTGGGGTCATCCTGGCCGTTGGAAGCGCTTTTTTCTGGGCTCTGTACTGGATCCTGAATATGAAAGATGTCCGGGAGAATGTCAGCAAACTTTTCCTGAACTTCTGCTTTGGCTTTTTCTATATCCTGCTGCTTTACCTTTTCCGGGGTGACTTTGTCACTCCAACCTGGCAAGGAGTCGCCGGATCAGTTTATCTCGGAATCTTCGAAATGGGGCTCACCTTCATCTTCTGGCTGAAAGCGCTCAACTATTCAAGCAATACGGCGAAAGTGTCCAACCTGGTCTACCTCTCCCCATTTCTTTCGTTGATCATCATCCGTTATGTTGTAGGTGAAACAATCCTGGGATCGACAGTTATTGGGTTATGCTTCATTATCAGTGGGATTATTCTTCAACAATACCTCAAAAAGTAATATCTTACGTACTTTTGCAGCATGAATCCCCGAACCGTTGCTTTTCGCCATTTTGGATGCAAAGTCAATTATGCAGAAGCCTCAAACCTGTCAAGAAAGTTTGAAGAAAAGGGTTATCAACTTACCGGATTTCATGATCAGGCAGATATCTATGTGATCAGTAGCTGCGCTGTTACAGCCATGGCCGAGAAAAAATGCCGGGCAGCCATCCGTCAGGCTCACGCCTTGAATCCGGCTGCCAGAATCGCCGTGATCGGGTGCTTCCCCCAACTGAAGCCAGAAGAACTTACCGGGATGGAAGGTGTTGATATCGTGCTGGGGCACGAGGAGAAGTTTCATTTGCTTGAAGAGATCGAGGACGCAGAGCGAAAAGCACTGAGTACAGGGCAACCGACAGGTAGCGGTTGGCAATTGGCAGATACCCAGAAGGGAATCTTAGCCAGTGATCCAGCATCCGGCATCCGGCATCCGGCATCTGAATTCGTTCCCTCTTACTCGGCCGGAGACCGAACCCGGTCATTTCTCAAGATCCAGGATGGATGCGATTACCACTGTGCCTATTGTGCGATCCCGTTAGCCAGGGGACACAGCCGAAGCGGAACAATTGCACAGATTCTGAATGAAATACAGCGGATCGTTGAAACTGGCGTCAAAGAGATCATCCTGACTGGGGTCAATATCGGAGACTTCGGAAAACATCACGGAGAAAGTCTCGTTCAGTTGCTGACTGCAATAGAAAAGGAGAGTCCTATTCCAAGGATCAGGATCTCTTCCATTGAACCAGATCTCCTTCAGGATGAAATCATTGATCTGATTGCCTCTTCGGAGAAATTTATGCCCCATTTCCATATCCCGCTCCAGTCGGGCTGTGACACAATCCTCAGGATGATGAAACGTAGATACTCTACGGAGTTGTATACCAGTCGCGTGGAAAGAATCCGGAAACGGTTGCCTGATGCCTGTATCGCTGCGGATCTCATCGTGGGGTTTCCGGGTGAAAGTGAAACCGATTTCATGAAAACCTATACGTTCCTTGAACAACTTCCGGTTTCCTATCTGCACGTCTTCACATACAGCAGAAGGGATAACACATTGGCGGCAAAATCCTCAACCATTGTATCCAATGCGGAGAAGAAGAAACGTAGCGAATGGCTGCACAACCTTTCCGACAAGAAAAAACTGGATTTTTATCGGTCTAACCTCGGTAAAACGGCAACCGTACTGTTTGAGTCGGATAACAAAAAAGGTATTATGCACGGTTTCACCGGGAACTATATCAAAGTGAAAACGCCTTATAATCCGAACCTGGTGAATGAGATCAGGAGTGTAATATTAACGAATCTGGAACGTAATGGGAGTTATGAGGTGAGGTTGTGAAGTGGTGCAGTGGTGAAAAATACTACTAAATCGTAAATTGTAAATCAAATCAATCATTAATCAGCATCATGTTTCCCCGAATCAGCGACCTATTCAATTACCTGTTTGACACAAACCTGAACATACCCATCCAGAGTTATGGTTTCATGGTCGCCATGGCTTTTGTAGCTGGTGCTGTGGTTCTGTATGCTGAATTGAAACGTAAAGAGAAAGAGGGTCTTATTCCTCCACAGCAGAAAAAAATCCTGAAAGGAGCCCCGGCAACGGCCCGGGATCTCTTTTTCAATGCAGTCTTTGGATTTCTCCTGGGTTGGAAAGGGATAGGTATCATCCTTCATTATAGTCAGTTCAGCATCAATCCTCAGGAATATCTCCTGTCGTGGGATGGGAGCATCGGCCCCGGATTGTTGTTCGCTGCGGGCTTTGCCGGGTTTCATTACTATCAGAAATATAAGCAGCGGCTAGATCCGCCTGTATGGGAAGAGGTGACAGTACATCCTTACCAGCTTACCGGCTCTATCCTGCTGATTGCAGCTATCTTTGGCATCATCGGATCTAAAATCTTTGACACGATTGAACATATCGGAGACCTGCTCAGGAATCCGGTGGAGACACTATTCTCTTTCGCCGGCCTTTCATTTTATGGCGGACTTATCGTTGCTGCAGTCGCAGTCGTCTGGTATGCCAGAAGGAATAAAATCAGAATGCCCTGTATCGCCGATGCAATAGCTCCTGCGTTGATCCTGGCATATGCGGTAGGACGCATAGGATGCCAACTTTCTGGAGATGGGTGTTGGGGCATCCCAAATCCAAACCCAATGCCTGAGTGGCTTCGGTTCCTTCCCGGCTGGGTATGGAGTTTTTCCTATCCGCATAATGTGATCAACGAGGGGATCCCTATTCCGGGTTGTGACGGGGAGCATTGTTTCATCCTGTCAACCCCTGTCTATCCCACTCCGCTTTATGAAACAACCATGGGACTTGTCATCTTTGGGATCCTCATGTCGTTCCGGAAACTTTGTAAAACTCCCGGCTATCTTTTTTCTATCTACTTAATTCTAAATGGCATAGAAAGATTTATTATCGAAGAGATCAGGGTCAATAAACCTTATCATTTCCTGGGATTTCAGCTCACGCAAGCCCAGATCATTGCCATAGGGCTGATCGTGTTAGGCGGACTCGGGTTTTGGTATTTTTGGTGGTTGGAAAAAAGGTATAAGGGTATGAAGGTATGATAGTATGAGAGTTTCAATTATAATTAACTTCGCCGAGCTTCGCTTCGCTCCGGTTCGAAAAACGAATCACTCGTAAATCATCTAACGTGGATCTACAAAAACTAACTCTATCTGTTTGCCGGCTTTGTGAAGAAACCGGTCAGTTTCTCCGCCAGGAAGCCGGACGGCTTACACGGGAGGATATCCGCGAAAAAAGTGATGCAAATTTTGTAACCTATGTGGATGAACAATCTGAAATGCGGTTGATTGAAGGGCTGATGAAACTTGTTCCCGAGAGTGGATTCATCGCTGAGGAGAGTCCGGACCTGTTGACCAGTGACCTCACCTGGATCATTGATCCGTTGGATGGCACAACCAACTTCATCCACAATTTCCCTGTATATTCGATCAGTATCGCTCTGAGAAAAGATAACAAGATCATTCTCGGAGTAGTTTTTGAAGCGGGTCAGCGTGAAATGTATTATACCTGGCAGGATACACACGCATGGATGAACGGGAAGGTTATTTCAGTTTCGCCGACAGCGAGCCTGAACGACAGTTTATTTGCCACAGGATTCCCTTACTGCGACTACAGCAGGCTGGATGAATATCTGGATTTTTTCAAATTCCTGATGCAACAAACCAGAGGAGTCCGGAGGCTGGGTTCAGCTGCTGCCGACCTTGCCTGGGTCGCATGCGGCCGGCTCGACGGGTTTTACGAATATGGTCTTAGCCCGTGGGACGTGGCAGCAGGAAGTCTGCTGGTGAAGAATGCCGGAGGAAAGGTGTGTGATTTCAAGGGAGAAGAGAATTTTCTTTTCGGGAAAGAGATCATTGCAACAAACGGACTGGTACATCAAAAATTCCTGGAACATCTTAATGATTATTTTTAATGCCACCATCATGCCAAAGAAACTGGAACGTATCCAGGGAGATATCACAAAAATTAAAGCAGACGTAATTGTCAACGCAGCCAACCGTTCTTTGCTGGGAGGAGGAGGCGTTGACGGAGCTATTCACCGTGCTGCCGGAAGAAAACTCCTCGAGACTTGCAAACAATTAAATGGCTGTGAAACAGGCCAGGCAAAGATCACTCCGGGATTTGACCTTCCTGCCCTCTTTGTTATTCATACAGTAGGACCCGTATGGAATGACGGAAAAAACAGGGAACCTGAACTTCTCGCTGCTTGCTACAGAAATAGCCTGGAGTTGGCCCGCGACAATGATTGCAGGACGATTGCATTTCCAACTATCAGTACTGGGGTTTACGGTTATCCTAAGCAAGAGGCCGCCCTGATTGCGGTGACCGAGGTAAAAAAGCATCTTTTACATAACAATCTCCCTGAAAGAGTTATCTTTGTGTGTTTTGATGAGGAGAATTTCTCAATCTATGAGAGACTGCTCCCGCAGTAGACAGTTGGCAGTTGGCAGTTGGCAGTAGATAATTCGCTTTTTACATTTTACATTTTACAATTATTTTGCCTGGATGAGGGTTCTTCTGCTACTAAGTTTTCTGTTTTTGCTTTCTCTCCACGGAGCCTCCCAGGTCATTCGAAAAACTGTTACAGCTCTTCTCACAACAGAATCTATTAAAATAGATGGGATCCCGGATGAAGCAGTATGGAGCACTGCTCCTGCTGCAGAGCACTTTATCCAGCAACGACCCTATAACGGGGCTCCGGCTTCCCTGCCAACGAAAGTCAGATTCCTTTTTGACAATTCAGGCTTATACATTGCCGCATGGATGTATGACCCCTCTCCTGACAGTATCCTGAAGCAGCTCGGATTAAGGGATTCCGATAACCTGAATGCAGATTATTTCACCATCATAATCAGCCCGTTTGACGATGGGATAAATGCATTCGCTTTCCGTGTTTATGCCTCAGATGTGCAAACCGACTATAAAATCTCCTCCGAGTCGGACTTTAATACAGATGTAAGTTGGGATGCCGTTTGGCAAAGTGATGTGAAAATAATTGATTCGGGTTGGATCGTTGAGATGAAGATTCCATTTTCTGCTCTCAGATTTGCCAACACCGAGATTCAGACTTGGGGAATGAACTGCCAGCGCGACATCCGGAGAAGCAGGGAACTCTCATCATGGAATTTTATTGATGCCAAGGTTCAGGGTACGGTGAACCAGTCTGGACTTCTGTTTGGAATCAAGGGAGTGAAGCCTCCCCTCCGACTCTCCTTAACTCCTTATCTTTCAGGCTATGTGGAAAAAAATCCGGAAAATAAAGATTGGCAATTATCCTATAACTACGGAGCCGATTTAAAATATGGTATCAACCAGAGCTTTACGCTCGACATGACTCTGATCCCTGATTTTGGTCAGGTACCATCGGATGACAAGGTTTACAACTTCTCCCCCTTTGAGATCTGGTATTCCGAAAAACGACAATTCTTCACTGAAGGAACCGAATTGTTTGATAAAGGGGGTATATTCTATTCCCGACGGGTCGGAAGCCTTCCCGAAGACTACAGTGCCGTATACAACGAACTGGACAGCAATGAGATTGTCACTGACAACCCCATGCAGACCCGGCTGATCAATGCGACAAAAATCTCAGGACGGACCAATAAAGGTCTTGGGATTGGTATTTTTAATGGCATGTCGGCAAACACGTGGGCTACCGTGCAAGACACGCTTACCGGGGAGAACCGGCGAATACTCACCCAGGGATTCACCAACTATAACATGTTTGTCTTTGACCAGGCCCTTAAAAACAACTCCTACTTCTCTGTGTTGAATACAAACCTGTACCGTACCGACATCGGTTACTGTGCCGATGTGTCGGGGATCGATTTTAAATTTGCCAACAGAAAATATACATACTCTGTTGCCGGAAATCTCTTCGTCAGCCAGAAATACCAGTCAGGTAAAACACCGGAATTCGGATTCGCCGCCCACTGGTGGACAGGTAAGATCAGCGGGAATCTCCAATTTGTCTACTATCAGGTGGTTGAAAACGATACCTATGACCCGAACGATATGGGGTATAACCAGCAAAATAACCGGTTCGAAAATGGAATCTATCTGGAATATAATATTTATGAGCCTTTCTGGAAAGTACTTGAATGGTATAATAGTTTTGAAATAAAGTACTCCACCCTTTACGATGGCCTGAACTATACTTCCCTTCTCATTGAAGGGGAAACCAGCACAACAACACGGAAATATCTGACGCTCGGGGGGTCATTTGAAATCAAGCCGGATGGATACGATTACTATGAACCGAGGGTTGACGGTTGGAAATACTGCACACCTGGGTATGCTGCTTTCGGATTCTTTTCTTCGTCTGATTACCGGAAAAAACTGGCTCTGGATACGAGGCTGACGCTGGCCTACTCATCAAGATACCTGACGTCGTATTATGAATTTCAACTGAAGCCAAGGTTTCGACCGACCAACCGGCTCTTGTTTATCTATTCGTTTTATATGGAGCATATAAACAACGATGCCGGGTATATCATGGACTCACTGGATAACTCGGGAACCCAGGTGATCCTTTTCGGCCGCAGGGATGTGCAGACCATCACAAATATCCTGGAAGCAAACTACATGGTCAGAAGTAACATGAGCCTGAACCTCAGATTGCGTCATTACTGGGTATGGGCGCATTATCTCTCCTTTTTTCAACTCAGAAAAGACGGCTTCCTGGATCCCACAGCTTATTCCGGAAATCAGGATATAGA
>JAFGNY010000385.1 GCA_016926765.1 Bacteroidales bacterium
GGACGAGCGGACAAGCGGACAAGCGGACAAGCGGACAAGCGGACAAGCGGACAAGTGGACAAGCGGACAAGTGAAATGTGAAATGTGAAATGTATTTTTTCCTTAATTTCCTCAATTTCCTTAATGACTAATGACCTCAACCAATGACCAACAACAAACATTTGAACTGTGAAACAATCGTCCGGATGGCTCTGGAGGAGGATCTGGGTGACGGGGACCATACTTCTCTGGCCACCATAAAAGAGGGGACGAAGGGGCTGGCGCGGTTATTGGTCAAAGCAAACGGCGTTCTTGCCGGGATTCCTGTTGCCCGGGAAGTATTCAGGCAGGTGGACCCGAAGCTTCGGATGGATGAACTGATCGGGGATGGGCATTTTGTGGAAATCGGACAGGTTGCCTTCACGGTCGAAGGGGAGATCCGGTCCATTTTAGCTGCGGAGAGGACCGTCCTGAATTTTATGCAGCGTTTGAGTGGAATTGCTACCGAGACTTTCCGGATCAAGCAACTGATCAAAGGGACCAAAGCGAAGATTCTCGACACGCGCAAGACCACGCCAGGGCTACGCGAGTTGGAGAAGTACGCGGTAAGGCTGGGTGGCGGTGAAAATCACCGCATGGGATTGTATGATATGATCATGATCAAAGACAACCACGTGGACTTTGCAAATGGGATTGAACCTGCGTTAGATGCTGTTGCGGATTACCAGAAAAGACGGGGTAAAAAACTACGGGTTGAGGTGGAAGTCAGGAATTTTGATGAATTACTGGATGCGATCAACAGCGGAAATATTGACCGGATCATGCTGGATAACTTCTCCGTTGAAGATGTCGCCTCGGCTGTACAGGTGGTTGCCGGACGTTTTGAGACAGAGGCTTCCGGAGGCATCACCCTGGATAATGTCAGAAGGTATGCTGAGACCCAAGTCGATTACATCTCCCTGGGAAGCCTGACACACCAGATTAAAAGCCTGGATATGAGCTTAAAGGCGGTAATTAAAAATTTTTATGACCCCCTCTCCATCCATCCATAAACAAGGTAACCGCCTCCTTGCCTGGAAACCGGTCAGACGGTTGATCTATTTATCCAGGCGGATCATACTGCCGGGGTTTGATGGAATGCCATTGTACGATGTAACTGTTTTTTTCTTCAATGGATTAGCCAAAGGATATATCAACGCACGGGCTTCGGCTATCTCCTTTTCCATGGTGCTGGCCGTATTCCCTTTCCTGATTTTTCTCTTCACCATCATCCCGTTTGTTCCGATTGAAAATTTCCAGGTGATCCTGTTGGATGTCATCCAGGATTTAATGCCTTCAACTACCTGGGATTCAGTAGAAGGAACCATCGTGGATGTGATCACACAGCCACGAAGCGGATTACTGCTTTTAAACTTTGTACTCACCCTTTACTTCTCCACCAACGGCATCAACAGCCTGATTGAAGCCTTCAACAGCACTGCCCATACCATAGAGACCCGGACAATGGTCAGGCAATACCTCATTTCGGTTGTGCTGGTGATCATCCTGTCTGTATTGCTGATCCTGTCGATAGGGCTTATGACCTTTGGATCGGAACTGCTTGAGCTGGCGTTTCCGGATGCTATCACGGCAAGCTATTTCTATCTGGTCACCATGCAGGGGCTTCGCTGGCTGATAGTGGTCGCGTTGCTTCTTATAGCTGTTTCGTTTCTCTATTTCCTGGCTCCGGCCAAGCGGGGGCGATTCCGGTTTATCTCGGCCGGATCATTGCTGGCGACCACCCTGATGATCATCACCACCCTGGGGTTCAACTATTACGTTGATAATTTTGGAAGATACAATGTCCTCTACGGATCGATCGGCACCCTGCTGATCGTTCTGGTATGGATTTACCTGAACTCCATCAGCCTGCTGATCGGCTTTGAACTAAATGCGAGTATAATGAATGCAAAAGCAGAGGGGGAAATTAAGTAGGGAGCAGGAAATTGGAAGAAATGATCCAGTCTTCCAATGATTCAGTCAATTATCTTGTTCCCCTGCGCAATGTATTTAAAAAGGGTACAAGTTCCTTCCTGAAGGCAAACCACACCAGCAAAATGCTCAGCAACAGCTGGCCGGCATGGAAAAAAAAGCGTGTCTGGTCTGTGATAAAACCCTCTGAAACAACTACAACCGTCATAAAGATTACCGGGAGGTAGATAATTTTCCAGCGATTGAAATTATACCTAAATACTTTTCGGCTTTCGCGGTATAGTAAAAGAGCCTGTAACGGTTTCACCAGAAAGTTTATCCAAACAGCTCCCATCAATCCGAACCATTGAATCATAAAGATTGCCGCAATGATCTCGAACAACGCGCTGATAGCAAATACACGGGGCATGACTTTCGTGCGTTTGAAAAACATCAAAGGGGCCATAAACATATAGAACCAGATCCGTGAAGCATATCCGGCAGCCAGGATGGACAGGAGCCCGAATGCCTGGTAGTAGATCTCCTTTTTTATCACCAGGGGGATCAGAATCGGTGCCAGTAAGACAAAGAGGGGAATCAGGATGAGGATGAAGGCCGTGAGTCCGTTGTAATAGCGGTTTACCTCTACCGTACTGTTGCTCAAACCTTCATCCTTCCAAATGGTGTAGACTTTTGGGTTGACCACATTGACCAGTCCTACCAGCAGCAATTCGATCCCCAATACCAGTTTCACGCCAAAGTCGTAAATCCCGACAAAAGTAGGATCGGTCATATACCGCAAAATTATAAACCGATCGATGTAGCTAACCACCCAGGTTAGCAGAGCATAGATCATGAGAGGGGTGGTATAGGAGAGAATCGGTTTGAAAAAGCTTTTATTCCATTCAAAGCCATACTCCTTTGTTAAAAACCATACGGAAATCACCGAAGCAACCACTGAGGCAAAAAGTCTTCCGAAAATCGGTCCATACAGGGTAAACGGGAAGAGGTAAAGTAACGCAAGTGAACTTCCGATCACAATCCCAAAATTTGTGATATTTAACCAGAAAAATCGAATGGGTCTTTGCTGATAAATCAGTAATGCCGAATAGGTCTTAAATACGCCATTAAGGATTGCAGATAAGATTGTTACCAATCCGAAGGGGATCAACAGGAGGACATCAGAGCCACTAAATACCTTAGAAAAGATTTGAAATCCTCCAAAACTGAAGAGACAAGCCGCCACCAGGCCAAATACGAACAATCCAAGAAGAATCGTTCCCAAGAATTGTTTCAATATGCCTGCATTATCCTTATAATCAATATACATAACAGCTGCCGACATATCGAGACCAAAGGAAGAAATAATCTGGATAAAATACATCATGCTGATATACAAAACATTGATCCCGAACTGAGCAGGAGTAAGAAGCCGTGTAAACCAAAAAATCAGGATAAATCCGGAAGCATATGGAAGGGCTCCAACAATAGAATAAATGACAGATGACTGCAGGAATTTTTTAGAGATCATCTATCCCTGAAGTAAAAACCATAACGAGTGTATCACACATGACCGGAAAAAACTTAAAGAGTAATCTAAGGGGGTAATTGGTACCATCAGCATATTCATATCTGAGAGGAGTCCACCCCGCCCGAATCCCAATTTTTGCCAGTGTATAAGGGGTAAACCAATACCTGTGGTCTGAATTAATATATTCTTCCTTCGTCAGAAAAGCTTTCGAATTCTTGAATCTAAAAGCATTCGGGGCAGTGATCACAAGCGAACGGACACAGGATCCGTATTTTTCCTTCAGTATCTTTAAAAAAAGTACCGGATTGTCAATGTGTTCAATGATCTCCCCAAGAATCATTAGATCCCAGGCATGATTTGTAATTTCGCTGAACGGAGGGGATTCAGTCAGGTTGTATGTATAGACTTTATCAATGCCTATTTTTTCTTTAACGAAGTTAACCGCTTCCTCATTCAGGTCAATCCCTATACATTGATCAGTTACATCCATCAATCGTTTATGCAACCATTGGTTTTTGGCCAGTTTTGACTCGATCAGGCCAATATGGTCAGCAAACCCCAGATGGATCACCCTCTTTTTTAAGGATAGTTCTGTCAATAGATCCAAACGATTGTATATTTTTGTTTTTGAATCAGAGATCTTAACTGAAATACCACTGGAGAAACTATTTCCTTCAAGGTAGTTAAATATATCTGGAGTGAATACCATAACTCTGTGATCAAGTATGCCAAAACTACATTATTTTTTTGAATCTATCGGATGAAGCCTGCCCTTCTGCTTTTTACTGACCATTTCCCTTATGGAACAAGTGAACCGTTCCTATCCGATGAACTTCCCTATCTGTCTGAAGCCTTTGCTACCATTACGATTGTTCCGCTGGATTCTTCAGTCCATTCCGTTCAAAGAGCTATTCCGGAAAATGTCAACATCTTCCATTCCGGTATAACAAACTATAAAAACAAGATATTCCTTTTAGGACATGGACTCTTCGGTAAAGGAAGCCTGAAAATCCTTTTACTTGATCTCGTGCGCAGTGGGGCATGGCGAAATATAAAAAAACTGATTCACTGGTTCACTGTTGCCTTGATGATTCGTAGCTATTTACCTGTTTTCAATCACTTGATGAAACAAACTAAAAATCAACAAGATACAATTGCTTACTTTTATTGGGGACAACGTTGGAGTCAAATCCTTCCTTTCATCCGTCATTCTTTTAAGAAAGTGATTATCCGGCTTCATGGCAGTGATCTATACGAGCACCTGTATCAGGATTACATCCCATTTAGAGAACAACAACTTGAGTTTGCAGATCGAATTTTTACAATATCTGCTACCGGAGAGAGCTATCTGAAGAAAAAGTATCCTCAGTTGGCCAGAAAGATTCACCTTGCACGGCTGGGATCTTCTGACCATGGCAAAAATCCGGAGAGTGAAAGACAGCAAAATCCATTTGTGGTAGTTTCCTGTGCAGGATTAGTCAAAGTGAAAAGAATCCCACTGATTCCAGAAATCCTGAAACATACTACCAACCCTATTTATTGGTATCATTTTGGTGATGGCCCTCAGATGAAGGAATTGAAAAAAAAATCGATGGAACTACCAAAAAATATCACATACAACCTCATGGGACATGTTAATCATGAAGAATTGCTCAAATTTTATGCAACAAACCATGTTGATCTTTTTCTGAATGTTAGCTCTTCTGAAGGAGTTCCCGTTTCCATAATGGAAGCGCTCTCATTTGGTATTCCTGTCATCGCCACGGATGTGGGTGGTACAGGCGAACTGATTGACGAAACCAATGGAAAACTAATCCCGGTGGACTTCTCCCCTCTGGAAACCGGGAAAATCCTGAATACGATGCTCCCGGATGATACCCTCATAGAGCGTCGTATTGCAGCAAGAAGAAGCTGGACAAAGCTTGCAGATTCATCCCTGGTTTACCCGGAATTTATCAAGCATCTAATGATGGATTTTCAACTTCATCCACAAGTTAACAAAAGATGAAACCCACAAAGCATCGCTTTCCTGCAATCTTTTTTCTTCTCTTTCTCAGCAGGATCTGTTTTGCACAAACCGGAACATCTTCTGATAATCGTCAGTTTATTATCCACTGGATTGATACTCTCAACTATACGGCAAACCAAACGGTTCAGGTAGACCGATTCAAGGCAAAAGAGAATGCCATGCAGGCTCTTTATCTTGCTGAACAGATCCATTATTTCAAAGGTCAGGCTGAAGCATGCGAGATGATCGGGATGTACTTCGCAGGAAGCGATGAATTTGAGGAGGCACTGAAAATGTACGTCCGATTCCTCGAAATTGAGAAACAACTTGGAAATACTGATGATATAATCAGGGGCAATCTGCGGATTGCAGCTATGTACCTTGATCTTCAGAATTTCGAACTAGCTGAAAATTATATTGAAAATGCTTTTATTCTTGCTTTAATTGATGGAAAAGACAAAAACCTTGGATGGGTTTATTTCTACAAGGGAATCTATTACTATTCTATCAAAGAATACACAGCAGCTATGAATGCTGCACTCAAGGAATATACCTATTTCATCCGGCTCAATGACCCTGAGATGCTCGGAAGATCCGAGAAGTTAGTTGGAGATATCTATGTTGAAGAGGGGAAGTTGGATGAAGCTCTTCAAGCTTACGACCGGGCAATTGAGCAGTTCAATAAAACCAATTTTTACAATGAGAAAGGAAACATCTTAACACGGATTGCCCATGTTTATCAACAAAAAAATGATTTATCTGCTGTCCTGAGTTTTAATCTTCAAGCGCTTTACATCAGAGAATCTTTGGGACATTTAATCCTCATCAGCCACTCGCTTGTCAATATAGGTAAAACCTATAGCATGATGGGGCAGTCTGACTCGGCTCTGTATTATTATCAACGCGGCATTGAAGTTGCCCTTGAAAGTGAAAACAATTTTGCTATCCAGCACGCCTATTATCAACTCGCCTCCCTCTATGAAACTATCGGGGATTATCGGAAAGCGATGGAATACAGCCATCTCCATTTTGAATCATACCAGAAATATTCTGAAGAACATACCAAATCAGAGATCTTCGCTTTTGAGGTGAAATCCCAACTGAAATCTGTCGAAGCTCAAAACCAGCTCCTAAAACAGAAGATTGCGATTCAATCCCTTGAACTTCGAAACCAAAGTTATTCAGAACTGATTACACAACTCATCATTGGAACCATCGTTGCGTTGTTGCTGTTGTTGGTATATATTTTTGAACGCAACAAACTGGGAAAGAGCAGGCTTGAAATAATTAATCAGCAACTGAACAGGGAAGTTGACGAACGAAAGCTCACGGAAGTACAACTTCGGATCAGCGAAGAGCTTTACCGTTTTGTAACCGGAAATACCCTTGACCTTATTGTGCAGATGGACCGTAATTTAAACTATCTCTACTTCTCTCCTTCCCTTTTCAGGATGTTTGGATACAACCCGGAAGATAAAGACACGATCCCTTCCGTCCAGGAAATTATCCCCGGTATTTTTCACAAAGAGTTACAAATCCAGTATATTGGAATGATCCGGAATAAAGAACCAGCGATCTTCACACACCAGTCGAGACGGAAAGACGGCTCTCTGTTTTGGTCGGAAAGCCTGGTGAATCCGATTTTCAATCCTGTGACAGGAACACTCCAGGAGACGATCACCGTGATACGTGACATCACTGACCGGATGGCTTTTGAAGAATCACTTGCCGAAAACGCGAGGCAAAAAGAGCTGTTACTGAGAGAGATTCATCACAGGGTCAAGAATAATTTCGCAATCCTGGTCAGCCTGCTGAATATGCAAAAGTTCAACTCCGACCACGGAAACTCCCTGGACTTTCTGACCAGCCTGCAGGGACGAATACGGACCATGTCTCTCGTTCATGAACTCCTCTACAGGTCGAATGACCTTGACTATATTCATTTCGGTGAGTACCTGAATCAACTGGTCAGTATTATTTCACGGGCTTACAATGACAAACCTGTCAAGATAAACGCTTCCATCGAGTCCTGTATCCTTGATGTTGAAACAGCGCTTCCCCTGGGATTAATTTCAAATGAAATTCTTACCAATTCCTTTAAGTATGCGTTTGCTGACAACCCTGAAGCCGAGTTATGGATCGATTTGAAACGGAACAAGAATGCCGATAATTCAGGAGATCCATTTACCCATACGTTGACGATCCGCGATAACGGGCCTGGCTTACCAAAGGGCTTTTCCGCTGACAATCAGAAATCTATGGGATCACAGATCATCGAGTTACTGATTGATCAACTCGAGGGACAACTCCATTATTCAGGAGAAGGAGGCGCTTCCTTCACGATCTATTTTTCGGATGAGAAAAGATTGTAAGCATTGAAAATAGTTACATTTGCTTCATGAATACTGCTCAAGAACAAATCACCTTTATCGGTGCCGGCGCTATTGCAACCGCCCTGGGGAACATCCTTGCTGCCAAACCCGAATACCGGGTCATCCTGCATTCAATCGATGATGAAGTTGTTCACTCCATCACAACGAACCATCTGAATCCGAAATCTTTTCCTTCAATCCATCTGCATCCTTCCCTAAAAGCAACTGCAAATAATCAGGTCCTTCGTGATTCTTCTCTGCTGTTTTTAGCGATCCCATCTGTTTTCCTCATCGATTACCTGGAATCCATCCGTTCTTATATCCCTGAAAAAACGATCCTTGTAAACCTTGCCAAAGGATTTGGAACAGAACACAAGACAATCTGCGGATGCTTGAAACAGAGGTTTCCAAATCCTGTATGCACCCTGAAAGGGCCTACCTTTGCCAGGGAGATTATCATGCAGTTACCCACCGGATTCTCATTGGGGTATTCGCACGAAAATCAGATCGACACGTTCAGGCAGCTCGTTACAGATACCTCCATTTATCTTGATTTTACCCCCGACATTACCGGCGTGGAGATTCTCAGCATCCTGAAAAATATCTATGCCATTGTTCTCGGCATCGTGGATGCCCAGTTCAACTCACCGAATTTAAGGTTCCTGATCCTGACCAAAGCGTTTCGAGAGATGCGCAGGATCCTGCTCCATTTTGGGGGAGAAGAAGAGACCCTGTTCAACTATTGTGGTTATGGGGATTTCACCCTCACAGCCCTGAACGATCTCAGCAGGAACCGGACCCTCGGCCTCCTGATCGGAAAAGGTTTCTTTACCCAGCACATCTCCCATGAGTTGGTGCTGGAAGGGAAAACAGCTGTGACCATCTTTTATGAAGAGCTCTCCAAGAATCTTTCTGTACCGGAGCGCTTCCCTATTGTTGCAGAACTGTATCAGATCTTCAACACGGCCTATGACATCTCATCGTTCGTTCATGCCATTCTTTCGCTGAAGGAGTCCTGATTTTTCGTATCTTTGTGCCCTCATGGGGCTGACCGGTTTTGACAGCAGGGAAGTAGCCTTGTAAGCATGCCGAGTTTCGGTACAGGGGTCTCGATAAAACTTCTGTGCAAGCCATAATAACTGGCGACTATCAATATCAGATGGCTGCTTAATTTTAGAAATTAAGCGCCTTTGTCTCCCGGGAAACCTTTCTCAGCGGTGTTCCGGATGAGGCATCAAAAAAGTTGAGATAGGTGTGGTGAGGTTCCGGCATCACAGCGAAATAAAGGAACTACGGACCGGATAGGCTGGCCGCTGGCCGGTTTGGTCCCTACAATCAACCAGCGGATAAGCATGTAGAAAGCACCGATGCTACCTGTTTGGACGAGGGTTCGAATCCCTCCAGCTCCACAA
>JAFGNY010000066.1 GCA_016926765.1 Bacteroidales bacterium
CCCCGTGGCCACTATTATGCGATTGAAGACATCCGGAATACCTTGCGTACCGGAGGGCCCCTGAAGATGGACGAAGGACCGCAACCCAATACCTGCTGGAGTTGCAAGAGTCCGGATGTTCCCCGCCTGATGGCCGAAATGGGACCGGCAGCCTTTTACAATGGCAAATGGGTCTCGAAAGGGGCTGAGGTCGTGAACTACATCGGGTGTGCCGATTGCCACGATCCGGTCAGCATGAACCTCCGCATCACCCGTCCGGCTCTCCGGGAAGCCTTTGTCAACCGCGGTTTGAACCTGGATCAGGCCACCCATCAGGAGATGCGGTCGCTGGTCTGCGCCCAATGCCATGTGGAGTACTATTTCAATACCAAGACTGAAGAAGCTCCCGGAGTCAACTACCTGACCTATCCATGGCACAAGGGGATGACCGCAGAAGCGGCACTGGAGTATTACAACGAAATCGGATTCGCCGATTTCACCCATCAACTGAGCCGTGCCCCGATCCTCAAGGCCCAGCACCCCGATTACGAGGTGTACCTCACCGGGATCCACGCCGAACGTGGCGTAGCATGCGCCGATTGCCACATGCCTTACGTGAAGGAGGGTGGTCAGAAATTCACCAGCCACCAGATCGTTAGTCCCCTCGCCAATATCGACAACACCTGTCAGGTTTGCCACCGGGAGAGCGAAGAGACGTTGCTGAAAAACGTGTACGAACGGCAGGATAAAGTAAAGCAATTGCGCGATAAAGCTGAGATCGAACTTGTGAAGGCATTTGTGGAGGCAAAGGCCGCCTGGGATGCCGGGGCCACCGAACCGGTTATGGATCCTTCCCTGCAGCAGATCCGCGCCGCCCAGTGGTTCTGGGATTACGCTGCTGCTGGTCACGGCTCCTCTTTCCATTCACCATTGGAGGTTTCCCGGATACTGGGATTGTCGATTGAAGCCTCGAAAGAGGCTCGCATACTGCTGGCCCGAACGCTGGTGAAACTCGGGGTAAATCCCGATGTGCCCTATCCCGATATCTCCACCAAGGCCAAAGCCCAGCAGTTCATCGGATTACCGATGGAAAAACTGGAAACCGAAAAGCTTGAGTTCCTGCGCCAGATCGTTCCGCAATGGGATCAGCAGGCGGCTGAGCGGGAAGCGGCGTGGGGGGTATCCTTATACACCAGGTAAGGAATCAGACCTTCCAGGTTTTGAAAACCTGGAAGGTCTGGTTGCTTTGGGTTTTTTTGTACTTTAGAGCCATATAATTTTCATGGTATGGCCTCTTCCATTCGCGATAACTTCTCCTGCGGATCAGTGGGTGATTTTCTGAAAGAACAGATTGAACCGGATGCCGAACTTTCCTTTGCTTCGGCTTATTTCAATTATTATGCCTACCTGAAATTGAAGGATTCCCTGGATTCGATTCGCCACCTTAGGTTTCTGTTTGGAGAACCAAAATTTATCCATAAAGTAGATCCGAATAAGCGAAATTCCAGGAATTTCGAAATCACGGATGATAGTTTGGCGGTTCCCATCACTGAACGGCTGCAACAAAAAGCAGCAGCCAAAGCTTGTAGTGAGTGGATCAGAGATAAGGTGGAGATTAAATCGCTGGTTGAGCCCGATTTTTTGCATGGTAAAATGTACCATATCCGGAAACCAAATACCAAAGAATCAGCATTATTAGGCAGTTCGAACTTCACTGTTCAGGGGTTGGGCTTATCTGCAAAACCGAACATGGAGCTGAACCTGGTGATGAATGATCATCGCGATATCCGGGAATTGATTGATTGGTTTGACGCATTATGGGATGGCAAAATAGCAGAAGTACCGGTCGTGGATGTGAAAGAAAAGGTACTTGGATATCTGGAGATGCTGTATGCCGAAAACGACCCTCAGTTTGTCTATTTCAAAACCCTCTATCATCTTTTTATCCAGTACATTGAAGATCAGGAAAAAGGGGGTCTTCTGCTGAAGGAAACCACGCATTTCCTCGACAGTCAGATCTGGCAGGCGCTGTATGCGTTTCAAAAAGATGGTGTGAAAGGAGCCATTAATAAGATGTTGAAGCATGGCGGTTGCATCATCGCTGATAGTGTTGGTTTGGGGAAAACCTATGAAGCGCTTGCCATTATCAAGTATTTTGAAAGCCTGAATCTGAGAACATTGGTTATCTGTCCGAAAAAATTATCCGACAACTGGACGATCTATCAGGCTCATAAAAACCATTCCCTGAATCCATTTATCAAAGATCGTTTTGATTTCAATGTGATCTACCATACCGACCTTAACCGGACGCACGGAAGGTCGGATGCCGACGGATTGGATCTTTCGTCATTTAACTGGAGCGCATATGACCTGGTCGTATTAGACGAATCACACAACTTTCGCAATAACATCAAGGGGAAGGTCAACGAACAGGGCGAACGTTCCATCAGTCGTTACGAACGGCTTATGAATGATATCATCCGGCAGGGGGGAAAAACAAAAGTGGTCATGCTTTCGGCCACACCGGTCAACAACAGTCTGAGGGACCTGCGTAACCAGATCTATTTTATCACAGAGGGAAGTGATACGGCCCTTGCTGAGACAACGGGTATCAAACACATCGAGAACACGATCAAGAATGCACAGACCCAGTTCAC
>JAFGNY010000386.1 GCA_016926765.1 Bacteroidales bacterium
CTCCCGGCATCACTGACCTCCGGCATCCGGCATCAGGCATCAGGAATCCGGCATCAGGCATCAGGAATCCCGAATACTACCAGGTGTTTGCCGACAGGCACGGGTTTCTGCACGACCTCAGCATTGTGGACCTGCTTTTCAATATAGGGCCGGAAACGTCGAACTATCTTGATTTATTTTTGTAATTTTGCATTCTCTTATTTAATCTAAATTAATTGTCGACACTTCTCGACCTCAGACAAGGCGAAACAGCCCGGATCATCAAGATCAGGGGGCGTGGCCATTTCCGCCGCCGGCTGATGGAAATGGGCTTTGTCAGAGGGAAAGAGATCACCCTGGTAAAATCGGCGCCATTGCAGGACCCGATCGAATATAAGATCATGGGGTACCATGTTTCTCTGCGGCAAAGCGAAGCTCAACTGGTTGAGGTGCTTACAGTCCGTGATGTTCAGCAGGATGAAGAAGCCAGGGCGATCGTCGGGAAATTCAGGATAACCCTTCAGGAAGAGCTGTTGAAGACGACTGCACGGGAAAAGGGGAAAATCATTGAGGTGGCGCTGGTTGGGAACCCGAACTGCGGAAAGACAACCCTGTTTAATTATATCTCGAAATCGAGGGAACATGTTGGTAACTTCGGAGGAGTTACAGTTGAATCTAAAACGGCTTCCTTTAAGCAAAAGGGATACCGGTTTGATATCACCGATCTTCCGGGGACCTATTCTCTTTCGACCTACTCTCCTGAAGAATTATTTGTGAGAAATCACATTTTCTCAGAAATGCCCGATGTGGTTGTGAACGTGGTTGACGCCTCCAACCTTGAACGAAACCTCTTCCTCACTACTCAGTTGATTGATATGGATATCCGGGTAGTAATGGCGTTGAATATGTATGACGAACTGAGCGGCAGGGGCGATACTCTCGACTACAAGTCGCTGGGGGAACTTCTCGGGATTCCGGTGATCCCGACAGTCAGTTCAAAAGGAAAAGGGTTGAGAGAACTCTTTGACCGGATCATCGAGGTATATGAGGATCGCGACCCTGTGATGCGTCACATCCATATCAATTATGGTGACGAGATAGAACGATCATTGGGAAAGATTCAGGATGTAATCTGGAAAGATCAGGCAGTAGCCTTAAAGACCTCCTCACGCTATTATGCGATCAAGCTTCTGGAGAAAGATCCCACCATGGCTCAGTTATTAAGGAAGAGCAGCGTTTACAGGGAGATACATGAGATCGTTGACCACGAAGTGGACCGGCTTGAACGGATTTTCAGGGAAGATTCCGCTACGGTGATCGCGGATACACGGTACGGATTCATCTCAGGCGCGCTCAAAGAGACGCTGAAGCTGAATCCCAAAGCCCATAAAACACGTAACAAGAGCGATTTGATAGACTGGATCCTGACCAGTAAATATTTTGGATTTCCCCTCTTTCTTTTCTTCCTCTGGTTTATGTTTCAAACCACCTTTTCGCTTGGTGAATACCCGAAGCAGTGGATCGAAGCGGGGGTCGGCTGGATTGGAGGTGAAGTGGGGGCGATCATGCCATCCGGACCTCTGAAGGACCTGCTGATCGAAGGAGTCATCAACGGGGTTGGCAGCGTCATAGTCTTTCTTCCGAATATCCTGATCCTTTTTTTCTTCATTTCGATCATGGAGGATACCGGCTACATGGCCAGGGCAGCGTTCATCATGGATAAGCTGATGCACAAGATGGGGCTGCACGGACAATCTTTTATCCCCCTGATCATGGGGTTTGGGTGTAATGTACCGGCTATCATGGCTACGCGAACGCTTCGTAACCGCAATGACCGGCTTTCCACGATGCTGATCAACCCCTTCATGTCCTGTAGCGCCCGGTTACCGGTTTACATTCTGATTACAGGAGCGATCTTTCCGGAACACGCAGGTACTGTTATCTTCCTGATCTACCTGACAGGAATCTTTCTGGCAGTGGTCGTTTCACTGATCTTTAAAAAGACATTATTTAAAAGCAAGGAAGCTCCGTTTGTGATGGAGCTTCCTCCTTACCGTATCCCGACCCTGCGCGTAAGTTTACGGCACATGTGGGAAAAAGGACAGCAATATCTCAGAAAGATGGGAGGGCTCATTCTTGTTGCCGTCATTATCATCTGGGCACTGGAATATTTCCCGGCAGGGAGCCAGGCATCACATAAGGAACGGCTTGAGAAGTCCTATATCGCCAGGATAGGCAAAGTCATAGAACCCGTCATCAGGCCACTTGGCTTTGACTGGAAAATGGGTGTGAGCCTGATCACGGGAGCTGCTGCCAAAGAGGTCGTGGTAAGTACCATGGGAGTCCTTTACAGTTCGGAGAAACAACCCGATGGTAACCTGAAGCAAAATCTCCCGTTGATCCTTCAAAATGTCCGCTATACCGACGGCCCTCAGATGGGAAAACCGATATTCACACCCCTTTCCGGGATCTCCTACTTACTCTTTATCCTGGTCTACATGCCCTGTATAGCTGTTATCGTCACCGTAAGCCGGGAATCGGGAAGCTGGAAGTGGGCACTTTTCCTGATTCTCTATACCACTGCTCTTGCCTGGCTGTTGTCTTTCGCGGTTTTCCAGCTTGGCACGCTGATCACCGGATGATGTGGCAGTACCTCATCACCGGTCTGATTGTCGTGGCTGCCGTAGTCTATCTGGGTTACCATTTTGTTAAATCCTTCACCGATCCCCTCCGGAAATGCAAAAGTTGCACAAGTTCCTGCAGTGGGTGTGCACTGGAGGAGTTGAAACGGACGAGGGACGAGGGACGAGGGACGAAGGACGAGGGACGAAGGAGGTGAGAGGTGAGACATGAGAGGTTTTTTTTACGATCTTCGCAAAATAATTTTTTTTATGAATCGATTCCTGTTCCCCGTTGTTTTTATCGTCTCGATGCTGGCACTGTCTCCCGGCATGGATTTGCAGGCGCAAGAGACTGAATACACTGATTTTACGGTTGCCAAACCGTTAACACGATGGTGGTGGTTTGCTTCAGAGATTGACACCAACGATGTAAGGTACCAGCTCGACTGGCTGAAAAAGAATGAGTTTGGCGGAGTGGAAATTGCCTGGGTATATCCGTTGAACGGCGATTCGTCAACCAGGCGCTACCCATGGCTCTCGCACGACTGGGCTCAGTCAGTGGCATTCGCAAAGCGGTATGCCAACTACATCGGGTTGGCCTGCGACTTCACCTTTGGGACGCTCTGGCCATTCGGCGATAGCCAGGTTCCTCCCGAAGAGGGAACGATGACTTTCGGGGATACGTTATCAAAGCCTACCATGCGGCTTACCTGGGAACATCCTGTCAAGGGCCGGGTCATTAACCACCTCGACCGGAATGCCCTGATGCATTATGCCAACCGAATGATCGGTGAACTCAGGCCCGCGCTTAACGGAAGTTATTCCGCTCTTTTCTGCGACTCGTGGGAAGTAGCTACGCGGAAGCTTTGGACCGGTGGATTCGACACTGAGTTTTCACGACGCTACGGATACGATATCCGTCCATTGATGGACAGCCTCTATCATCCCGGCTTCGAACCCGTCTTCTATGACTATATGAAAGAACTATCCGACTATGTACTGTATAATTTCTACGCCCCTTTCACTGAAGTCGCTCACCGCTATAAAGCCTTCACACGTGTTCAGTGCGGCGGCTCGCCAACTGATCTTCTGACGGCTTTCGCCCTGGTGGATGTCCCTGAAACAGAAGCAATGCTCTTCCAGCCCTCCTTTGCCCGTATTCCGGCATCTGCTGCAATCCTCTCCTCCAAACCGGTCGTCTCTGCAGAAGCCTTTACCTGTCTTTACGGCTGGAAAGGATGGCCCGGCCCGGGGCCCCACCAGAAACAGGAACAGATAGCAGATTTGAAACTGGTAGCCGATGCGCTCTTTGCCAACGGTGTAAACCAGATCATCTGGCATGGAATGCCTTACAATTCCAGGAGCGATACAAACCAATTCTATGCCTCCGTGTATGTGGGTGAGCAGTCCCATTTTGCTGCTGAACTTCCCCCCTTCAACAGCTACCTGGAGCGTGTAACCATCTTTATGCGGGCTGGAAGACCTTTTACTTCCATGGCGATTTATCTGCCGCTGGAAGATAGCTGGATGGGTGTCGAATATCCCGATTCGCTTCAGTTCCCGTGGGCCTGGGGAGAATATGAATTGCGCTATGTCAAGGCTCCCGAGGAGATCCGTGGATACCAGCCGGTGTGGATCAATCAAAACTTCCTTCTGTCTGTTACCCGGGATGATACAGGGAACTTCTTATGCGGAAATGCCAGGATCAACTCTCTCTACATCGACGTGGACTATATGGAATTTGAATCGCTCCGGTGGATTATGCTGTTGGCACAGGACGGATTGGCTGTTTGCCTGAAACGCGACCCGGCTGAACCGGGAACACACTTCTCTCCGGATTACCAGGCAACATTACAGGAGCTGAAATCACTCCCGAATGTCTCTTCCGACCTTCTGGCCGTTGTTCAGGAACCTCCGCTGGTTGAAGGAGCTGACCTTCCTGAATTCTGGTGCCGTGAAACAGCCGATGGCCTTTTCATCTTTTTCGCCAATCCGAAAACCAGGGAGTTGTACTTTCCCCTCTCCTATGGTCAATCCTACACTGAGCTGCCCGTTACCCGTCAGATAACAATCCATTACAACGGGTTCTCTGCCAGCGGGAATATCACCTTTGAACCTTACCAGTCGGTACTGCTTAAAGTAGATACAAAAGGTGAAATCACACCGGTCAACATTCATTTTTTCCCTACTCCGCCTGTTCAGGAAAAGAAGTGATCCCATCCGCACACGATAACTCCAAAAAGGCTTTGTTATTCCTCATATGTTTGTAATTTTGAGGCTTACAAAAACCTTCACATGGAATTCGGAATCAACCTGCAAAGCATCGTTCCCATCAGAAAGGAACCATCCCATCTCTCGGAGATGACGACACAGATCCTTTTCGGTGAACTTTTTCGCATCGAGGAGACCTCGAACGGATGGCACCAGATTCAGCTTGCCTGGGACAATTACGAAGGATGGATCCATGAAAAACAGGTTCGGATCATTGATGAAAAGGAGTTTCTCCGGTTGCTTAACGCCGACACACCCGTGGTGATGGATCTGGTCCAGCTGATCGCCAATGAATCTCAAAAGACAATGTTTGCGATCCCGTTAGGAAGTTCTCTGCCGGGATTGGAAGGACAGTTTTTCACTGTCGGCGGGGAAAATTTCCGCTTTGAAGGACAGGTCTCCATCACCTCCGGAGTTGAAGAGATTGCGACGCCGCAGGAAAAGAAAGAGTTCTGTCACAACCTGGTAGAAGATGCCATGATGTACCTTCATGCCCCCTACCTCTGGGGAGGGAGATCCCCTTTTGGGATCGACTGCTCGGGATTGGTTCAGATGGTTTACCGGCTGTGTCAGATCAAAATACTGCGCGACGCTACCCAACAGGCAACTCAGGGTGAGGTGATCTCACTACTCGACGAAGCCGAACCCGGCGATATCGTCTTCTTCGATGATGAAGAGGGATTGATCAGTCATGCCGGGATCCTGGCCGACAGGTTCCGCGTGATCCATGCTTCTGGAAACGTCAGGATTGACGCCATTGATCACCAGGGAATCTTCGATGGAAAACAGGAAAAGTATACACATAAACTGAGGCTGATAAAACGGATCATATGACCCTGAGGAAGGGCAACCGGTCCGGTTGCCCCTGCTGATGGAAATAAATAAATGCACCTATGCTCCTCTCCGACCTTATTGCCCAGGCTCTGATCGACGCCAACGTCAAGGTGGTCAACTATGTTCCGGGTTATGGTGGAACAGCTATCTTCAAAGCGCTGGCACAAAAAACCGGGAAGCCTGGCTTCATCTCTTTCCATGAAGAGGTGGCTTATACCATCGCTCATGGCGCCAGCCTGGTGGGAACCCGCTCCGCGCTCCTATGCAAAACCCATGGCATCATGAAAACGGCCAACAGCCTTTCCGACTCGCTGCAATGCGGCACAACCGCCGGCATGGTTGTAATCATCACCGAAGATCAAGGAGGGACACATTCCGATACGATCATCGAAACCAAACCGTTCCTGGATGGCATCGGGATGCCCAACATTCTGAGCACTCCCGAAACTGTCTATGATGATATCCACCGGGCATTTGACCTCTCGGAATTCTACCGGCTTCCCTGGGGAATTATCCTCGATGCCGGCGATGTCAACCACAACAGCCCCTATTTGCCACGCTATGCCAAACCCTCCCCTGCCTACAAGCGCGATGTGGTTCAGCATGTGCTCTGTCCTCTTTTTAATCCGTACCAGCGCAAGGTATATGATGCGAAAATGAACGACAGGCCCTGGCAGTCTGTTCCCAGGCCTTCAATCCCGACCATCCCGGAAGAGACCTCCGAAAACTGGCGGAGAGCGGCGGAACGGTATGTCCCCTTTTTCAGTGTTTACCGAAAATTCAGGGGAGATGTCGTTACCGGCGATACCGGCATCTCCAGTCAGTTCTGTGCCAATCCCTGGCATTGCATCGATATGGTGACCTACATGGGTGGAAGCATTCCCCTGGCGATGGGAGCTTTGCTAGCCGGCAGGAAAAACGTGTGGGCTGTCATGGGTGACTTTTCCTTCATCTCCGGTGGCCCGCTGGCTCTGATTGAAGCCAGACTCAGGAACTTGCCCCTGAAGATCGTCATCCTCGACAATGGCAAAGCTGTGACCACGGGCGGACAGGAAATTGCCACCGGAGCGCTGGAACTCTGCCTTACCCCTTACAAAAATCACCTCCTGCATGTTTCAAATCCACAAAACACTTCGGAGCTGGAAGAGGCGTTTGAAACAATGCAACCATCGGATGAAATGAAAATCCTGGTGGTAAATTTTCGGGAAAATTCGTAAATCGAAAATCGAATTAATCGTGATTACTTTTTGGTCTTCGTCCGTCCCTCCTTAAGCCGTATGTAAGGATCGTTGAAGATATAGGTAAGCCGGAAGGTGATCACATTGTTGTA
Source organism: Bacteroidales bacterium (assembly GCA_016926765.1). Taxonomy (GTDB): domain Bacteria; phylum Bacteroidota; class Bacteroidia; order Bacteroidales; family FEN-979; genus QYOJ01. Next base: position 7,036 of record JAFGNY010000386.1, read on the forward strand.
CTGCTTCCGGGTCCACACCTGGGTCCCGGTGTAGTTGGTGAATTCGCGCGTGCGGATAGGGATCAGTGAATAAGAATAGCGTAGGTTGGCCCATAACCTTTTCCAGATCCGTAACCTGACATCCGCCATCACCTGAAAATCGGCCAATGTATAAGGACCCTGAAGTGTTGTACTTTCAATCCGGTGTCCGTTTTCCCATTCAGCTACGCCAACCAGTTGTCCGTAAGCAAAACCTACTCCTCCTGCAATGATTTTCTTATCAGTAAAATGGACCAGCAACGGGATCTGGATATAATTCAGATTCAGCTTATATCCGTTATATGAGGCCGGTCGCGTTGAATCGGGTATCACCGTGTCAGCGCTTTTCTGGGTCGAGCCATTCATAGAGAAGAGGATCTCCATGGTGACCGTCCATTTCCCATCCTTCCCGAATGGCACAATGATGGATGGGCCACCATTAAAGCCTACTTTTTTGAAGCCGTAAACTTCATCACCATCCACCTGGCTGAGGTTGATCCCCGCCGATAGCGCTCCAAGAAACCGCTGAGAATAAACGCTCCCGGAAAGAGTGACAACGATCAGAAAAAGTATAAATGAGTAGGATTTAGTCATTGGTCATAAAGGAAATTAAGGTCATTAAGGAAATTAATGCTTTATCATATCTTACGTCTTACGTCTTACGTCTTACGTCCTTTTCTAACGTCTAATTCTCTCCGATAGTATTCACGCTTTTCATGGAAAGCTGGATTCGTTTCCGGTTGATGTCCACATTGAGGACTTCAACCATCACTTTCTGGTTGATTTTCACCACATCGTTGGGGTCTTTCACATAATGGTCGGCCATCTGGCTGATGTGGACCAGCCCGTCCTGGTGCACCCCGAGATCCACAAAAGCGCCGAAGGCAGTGATATTGGTAACGATACCTGGGAGTTTCATCCCGGGACGAAGGTCATTAATGGTATGAATATTCCGGTCGAACTCAAAAATTTCAAATTGCTTCCTGGGATCGCGGCCCGGTTTCGCCAGTTCAGCAAGAATGTCCTGCAGTGTTGGCAGTCCGGTTTTCTCTGTCACATACTCTTTCAGGTCAATCTGTTTGCGCAACTCCGCTTTGGAGATCAGGTCGGTGACGGAGCAATTTAACCGAAGAGCCATCCGGTCGACCACATGGTAGCTTTCTGGATGCACCGCGCTGCTGTCAAGCGGATTTTTCGCATTCCTGATCCGCAGAAAGCCTGCTGCCTGTTCAAACACTTTATCCCCGAAGCGGGGGACTTTCATCAGCTCGTTGCGGGACGAGAAAGGACCGTGTTCATTGCGAAAGGCAATGATGTTCCTGGCCAGCACAGGGCCTACTCCCGAAACATAGGTCAGAAGCTGTTCACTGGCTGTATTCACCTCCACCCCCACCATATTGACAGAGCTCTCAACCGTATCGGCAAGGCTCTTCTGAAGCGCTGTTTGGTCCACATCATGCTGATACTGTCCCACACCAATTGATTTCGGGTCGATCTTAACCAGTTCGGCCAGGGGGTCCATCAACCGGCGGCCAATGCTAACCGATCCTCTGACGGTTACATCAAAGTCGGGGAACTCCTGCCGTGCCACCGCGCTGGCAGAATAGACCGAAGCTCCGCTTTCATTCACCACGAGAGCGATAAGGTCGGTATCAAACCGGATAGCACGAACCAAACGTTCAGTCTCGCGACCTGCCGTCCCGTTGCCGATAGCGATGGCTTCAATTTTATAAGCGCTGACAAGGGTTTTGATCTTATGGATCGACTCTTTCACTTCATTTTGCGGAGGATGCGGATAGATCGTCTCATTGTGAAGCAGCTTCCCCTGGGCATCCAGGCAGACGATCTTGCATCCGGTCCTGAAACCCGGGTCGATCGCCAATACCCTTTTCTGACCTAACGGGGAGGCCATCAGCAGTTGCCGCAGGTTCTCGGCAAAAACCCTGATCGCCTCTTCGTCGGCTCTCTCTTTGATCCATTGCCTCATTTCCGTCTCCATCGACGGATAGAGAAGTCGCTTGGCGCTATCCCTCACCGCCTTCCTTACCAGGTCGGAAGAGCGATCGGACCCTTTGATGAAGATCCGATCAAGAATCTCTTCGCCTCTCTCCGCATCAACGCCCACACTTACCTTCAGAAATCCCTCTTTTTCTCCCCTGAA
>JAFGNY010000067.1 GCA_016926765.1 Bacteroidales bacterium
CCTATAGAAACCCCAGCCATGGAGAACCTCTCCTCCCTCATGGGAAAATACGGGGAAGAGGGAGATAAGCTGTTGTTCCGGATCCTGAATTCAGGAGACTATCTGAAAGAGATCAGGGATCCGGGATCCGGGATCTCAGATCCGATTCACGGTTCACGGTTCTCCATTCACGATATCACCAGCCGGATCTCCGAAAAAGGACTTCGTTACGACCTTACCGTCCCCCTTGCCCGTTTTGTGGTACAACACCAGCATGAAATCACCTTCCCGTTCAAGCGATTCCAGATCCAGCCGGTGTGGCGTGCCGACCGGCCCCAAAAGGGAAGATACCGTGAATTCTTTCAGTGTGATGTCGATGTGATCGGGAGCGATTCGTTGCTTTATGAAGTGGAACTGGTTCAGATCATCGATGCGATCTTTGCTCGTCTGAACCTCCCGGTAGTGATCCGGCTGAACAACAGGAAGATCCTTTCCGGGATATCTGAAGCTATCGGGGCGGCCGGCTATTTTTCAGACCTCACGATGGCTATCGACAAACTCGAGAAGATCGGGCTTGAGAAGGTCAATGAAGAGTTGGCCCAGCGCGGACTTCCGGCTGATTCAATTGCCCTGCTTCAGCCAGTCCTCGTCCTTGGGGGCAAGATCAAGGAGAAAAAGGCTTTCCTGGAAAAACTCTTTGAAAAGTCCGATACCGGAAAAAAGGGACTTGAAGAGCTGTGCCATGTGCTGAACTACCTGAAAACACTCGAGGTCAGGAACAAGTTTGAGTTTGATGTCAGGCTGGCGCGCGGACTCAGCTATTACACAGGAACCATTATAGAAGTGATGGCAAAAGATTTCCCGATTGGAAGTCTGTGCGGCGGAGGCCGGTATGATGACCTGACGGGTATTTTTGGCGTCGCGGGCCTCTCCGGCGTCGGGATCTCTTTCGGAGCGGATAGAATTTATGATGTGATGATGACCCGGCAACTCTTCCCTGATGACATTCTTTCCACCACAAAATTGCTTCTCATAAATTTTGGGGAAGAGGAGGAACGATTCTCCATGCAAGTGCTTCGGGAGGTCAGAAACGCCGGCATCGCTGCTGAAATTTATCCCGATCCCGTCAAGCTCAAAAAACAGCTTGACTATGCCAACCGGAAGCAGATTCCTTTTGTGGCTCTGGCAGGCAGGGAGGAGATTGCAGCAGGCAATATCACGATAAAGAATATGAAAACGGGGGAACAAAAATCTGTTCCCGCAACGAATTTGATAGATTCCCTCCAATGAAACGAAATTTTCTTACAGCGATCATGAACCCCCGTTCAATGGTCATTGGCGCAGAGTGATACGGAAATACGAAGTAGATTTTGCCTACTGCCAACTGCCTACTGACAAATTTCCTCATGACCTCATGACCTCATGACCTCATGACTTTAATGACCCTAATTTTAAAAACCATTTCTTATGACCTATATCATTACCGGCGCCGGCCTCACCCTTGAAGACGTTGTCAACGTGGCCCGCCATCATCAGAATGTTACCCTGCACCCGGAAGCCATTGCCCGGATCCATGCCTGCCGTCAGATGCTGGAGAAGAAAATTGAAGCACACGAGATTATGTACGGCGTGAATACCGGCATCGGGGAATTCTCCGAAATTGTGCTCAATGACGACCAAGTGAAAGATTTTCAAAAATATTTGATCTACAACCATGCTGCAGGTATCGGAGATCCAATGCCTCTTGAGTGGGTTCGGGGGGCCATGCTGGGCCGTATCAACGTACATGCCCATGGAAATTCAGGTTGCCGGCTTGAGATTACCCAAACGCTGGTAGACATGCTCAACAAGGGAGTCACTCCTTATGTCTGTCAGAAAGGCTCTGTTGGCGCCTGTGGCGATCTCGCCCCGATGTCGCAGATCGCCCTGCTGATGATGGGTGAAGGGCATGCCTATTACCAGGGAGAACTACTCACAGGGAAAGAAGCGCTCGACCGTGCCGGAATCCCTGTTCCCGGATTGAAAGCACGTGACGGTCTGGCCACGATCAATGGATCAAATGTGCTGACTGCCATGAGTGCGATCTTCTTGTTCGATGCCAACAGGTTTCTGAAACAGGCGGAAATTGCTGCATCCATGTCGCTTGAAGCGATGAAAGCCAACATGCGGCCCTATAATCCGAAATTGCATGAAGTACGGGGCTTCAAAGGAGCTATCCGCAGCGCTGCTGCCATCCTGAAATGCGTAACAGGAGGCGACCTGTATGAAGGGAAGATCAAATGCAAAGTCCAGGATGCCTATTCCATGCGATCCACCCCTCAGGTGATCGGAGCTGCCCACGATGCCCTGGTCTATGCCCGCTCACAGGTTGAGATCGAACTGAACGGTGTTGGAGATAACCCCGTCTTTTTCCCGGAAGAAAACCTTCAGTTATCCGGAGCCAACTTCCAGGGATCCCCTGTGTCTGTTCCGATGGATATGGCCGGGATGGTAGTTACTATGGTGTGCGTGATGTCGGAACGAAGGATGAACCGGCTGAATAACCCGGCACTGAGTGTTGGCCTTCCTGCATTTCTTACGAAAGGCGCAGGAATGTTCAGCGGTCTGATGCTTAGCCAGTATACAGCTGATATGCAGATCGTCGAACAACGGATTCTCTCTGCACCAGCCTCTATCCAGTCGATTCCTGCCGCAGCAGACCAGGAGGACTTCGTCTCAATGGGGATGAATACGGCGCTGAAAAACTTTCAGATTCTCGACAATGCATATGGGATCCTTGGGATCGAGATCATGGCGGCAGCCCAGGCGCTGGATCTGAGGGAGTATACGTTTGGCAAGGGAACAACAAAAGCCAAAGAGGTTGTCAGACGTCATGTCGACTTCCTTGATATTGATCGGCCGTTGTATCCCGACCACAACAAAATGAAAGAACTGGTAAAATCCTGCGAAATCCTCGAAGAGGTAGAAGCGCTTGTTGGAACGTTGGGATAAATCCCCGATTGTGTATCATGTTATTCAATAAATCTGTATTTTTGATCATCTTAATCTAAACAGTTTATGGAAGAATGTAGTTTGCTTGCGTTGGGATTAGCTGTGCTGGTCCCAATAATTATTATCGGAATCTCCATCGCGATACTGGAGATCGTAGCCCTCTGGTTTGTGCTTGAAAAAGCGGGAGAACCCGGATGGGCTGCCATCATACCGATTTATAACTACCTGATGGTTATCAAAATAGCAGGAAAACCCTGGTGGTTTATCTTATTGATGCTCATACCCATCGTAAATCTTGTGATCTACATCATTATTCTGAACGGGCTTTCTAAAAATTTCGGCAAAGATGAAGGGTTTACCGTAGGACTCTTTTTTCTCCGGTTTATCTTCCTTCCGATCCTTGGATTCGGCCAATCCAAGTATGTTGGAGATAAATCGAATTTCATGTAACATCACCTTCATTGATGGATGAACAGCCTCTGATCCCTGATGTACCAACTGAACCTAAGCGATCTCAGTTACTGACTATTTTATGTATCCTGACTTTCGCAGGAAGCGGGATGAACGCCTTTTCCAGCCTCTTTATCGCGGCATTTTATGATGCGTTTCAACTCATTGCCCAAGAAATTTCAGAGAAATTAAACCTTCCTGGGATGGAGATCCTGCTGAATGCAACCCCGGTTTTTTTTCTGATCACCGGGTTATTATATGTCGGATCTCTTACTGGAGCTGTGATCATGTGGCGACAGCGAAAAGCGGGGTTTCATGTATATACGATTGCTCAGATCCTCCTTCTGATCGCCCCGATGTATTTCCTGAATATGCCAGGGCCCTCGGTTATCGAGCTGATTTTTTCAGGGCTGTTCATCATTCTTTACAGCACACAGTTAAAACAGATGCATCACTGAGATGAAGAGTCCCCGTCAGAATGATGATCCCGGGCGCCAGACCGGAAGACCGGAAAAACGGCCGCTTCTGGTATCCCTTCTTTGTTTTTTTTCCTGGATCTACTATGGCATTCTGACGGGGTTGTTTTTATTAGCCCTTTTCTACTCGGGATGGATCTCAGAAGTCATCCATCAGTATCTTCCGGATGGAAAGGGAACCACCCTCCCGGTTTCCCTTCTTTTCTTCGGAATGTTTCTTTTACATGGCACTGCTTTTACCGGAGTCATCTTCCTTTGGTATGGCCGCAGCAAGGGTTATTTGGTTTTCGCAATTCCTACCATTCTGATTACAGTTTCTCATCTTTTCCGCCCGGATATCTCCTGGATTTCGACGGCAATCTATACGATTCTGGTCATTCTCTTTGGGATCTATTACCGCCAGCTGAAACGATCTGCAGAGTGAATGAGACAGGATATATCGAAAAATCCTTGTCTTGATGATTATTTTTTATAAAAAATTTTTTTTCCGGCCAAATTAATTATTAACATTGCAATGGATTCATTAGATACAGCAAGAAAATAAACTCAATATATTCCCATATTGTATGGTTAGGTCAGGAACCTTACAATATTTTATATTTTAAATCCGCTGATTTACAACCTTTTACTAACCAAAATCAACAGTTATGAGAAAATTTACGATGATCCTTGCCCTACTATTGTTTGTAGGATTGCAAGGAGTGTTTGCGCAAACGCGCAACATATCCGGGGTAGTTACCTCTTCCGATGACGGTAGCTCAATTCCGGGTGTGACCGTTGTTGTAAAAGGTACTACAATTGGTACCACAACCGATTTGGACGGGAAATACTCTCTCTCGGTTCCAACGCAATACAACACGGTTATTTTTTCGTATGTCGGGATGAAAACACAGGAAGTTACCATTGGTGAGTCCAACACCATCAATATCACGATGGAGCCAGACGTTCTGGTGATGGATGAAGTGGTGGTGACTGCTCTTGGAATTCCGCGTGAGAAAAAATCTCTTGGGTATTCCACACAGGAAGTTCAGGGTGATCAGGTCAACATGGTCAAGACAGATAACTTCGTAAACTCCCTGGCAGGACAGGTCGCCGGTTTGAACATCACCACCACTACCAACATGGGTGGTTCAACCAATGTACTTCTCCGTGGAGCCAAATCGTTGACTGGTGACAACCAGGCATTGTTCGTTGTAGATGGTGTCCCTATCAATAACGACGTTACGAACACACGGTCTCAGGAACAGGCCGGAACAGGTTATGACTTTGGGAATGCTGCTTCCGACATCAATCCTGATAACATCGAATCCATCAACGTACTGAAAGG
>JAFGNY010000068.1 GCA_016926765.1 Bacteroidales bacterium
ACAGGCAAAGATGCCCTTGCGGTTTTCTCCGAGATCTATTACCCGAAAGGATGGAACGCCTATGTCGACAGAACGCCAACACCTCATTTCAGGGCCAACTATGTGCTCAGGGCCATGGTACTTCCGGCAGGGGACCATACTGTTGAGTTCAAATTCGAACCCAACGTATACGTAGTTGGAGAGAGAATCTCGCTGATCAGTTCCATCGTCCTGCTTCTCCTGATCGTGATTCTGGTCGGATATGAGGTGAGAAAGGTATGGAAAACTGAACCATGAAAAAGGTTTTGATCATCACTTACTACTGGCCTCCAAGCGGAGGAGCCGGAGTTCAACGCTGGCTGAAATTCGTAAAATATCTCCGCGAATTTGGTTGGGAACCGCTGCTCTACATCCCCGAAAACCCGGAATACCCCGAACTGGATGAATCCCTGTTCAAGGATGTCCCCGAAGGGATCACCATCCTCCGCAAACCGATTTGGGAACCATACGATGCTTACAAACGACTGATCGGCCGGAAAAAGGAGGAGAAGATCAATGCAGCGTTTTTATCCGAAAAGAAGCAGAACAAATTCCTTGAAAACGTTTCAGTCTGGATCAGAGGCAACCTCTTTATCCCTGACGCCAGGAAATTCTGGATCAATCCTTCCGTTGGGTTCCTCCGAAGTTATTTGTCAGAAAATCGGGTGGATGCCATCGTGTCAACAGGGCCGCCTCATTCCATGCACTTGATCGCGCACAGGCTCGCCAAACAGTTCCAACTACCCTGGCTGGCCGACTTCCGGGATCCATGGACCAACATTGATTTTTACAAGGATCTGAAACTGACTGCTTCCGCTAACCGTGAGCATCACCGCCTGGAAAGGTCAGTGCTTGAAGATGCTTCGGCAGTCACCGTGATCAGTAACTCCATGGCGGAGGATTTCAACAGGATCCTCCCAAGGAAGTATGATGTCATTACCAACGGATTCGATCCCGACGACACATCCGGCCCCACTGCTCCCACACTAGACCACAAATTCTCCATTGCCCATATCGGAACCCTGGTAAGCACACGTAATCCGCTCCCGCTCTGGAAAGCACTCCGGAATTTACTTCCGCTCCATCCGGATCTGGCCACCGACCTTGAAATAAAACTGATCGGCAAGGTCGACCATACCGTTGCAGGATCGCTGGAAGAATATGGACTCGCACCCTATACCACACGCATCCCTTACCTGCCGCACGACCAGGTGATTGAAGCGCAGCGACGCTCACAGGTACTCCTCCTGATCATCAACAACACCCCGAATGCAAAGATGATCCTTACAGGGAAACTCTTCGAATACCTGGCAGCCGGCCGGCCTATTCTCTGTATCGGACCGCCGGACGGGGATGCGGCAGTTATCCTGAATCAAACACAGGCAGGCGTGATCTCAGATCACGACGATATCAAAACGATGGAATGGAATATTCTGAATTATTATAAAAAATTCAAAGCAGGAGAACTCCGGACCAACTCAAAAAATACCGAAGCCTATTCACGAAAAGAACTCACCCGGCATCTCGCCAACCTTCTGAACCGCATCACATCTTCCCAAAATCCGGTTGACAATTCATAGAACTAAATGTAAAATCTTTACCACCGTCCCGCTCGTCCGCTTGTCCGCTCGTCCGCTTGTCCGCTTGACCCTCACACCCTCATTCCTCTCTCATCATACCTCACCACCGCTTTACTCCGCCACTTTCCCGAAAAGTAATAAAGTGTGGAAAGCACTACCCCGGTAAACCACCCGATGGGGATGGACCAGAAAACCCCGTACAGACCGATGGAGGGAACTGACGAGAGCAGATAGGCCACGGGGACTCTCACAGCCCATAACGCCAGCAGCGTAAATATCATCGGGATAAAGGTGGCCCCTGCCCCGCGGAGGATGCCGTTAAAGACGAACATAGTGGTAAAGAGGATATAAAAGGAACCGATCACGATAAGGTATTCCCTGCCAAGTCTGATCACCTCCTGATCGCTGGTGAATAGCATCATCAGGTATCGGCCGAAGAATACCGTGACGATCGTGATAGCAACAGCGAAGCCGGAAGTCATCAGCAGGGTTTGCCGAAGTCCCCTTGTAATCCTGTCGGGACGGTTGGCTCCGAGGTTCTGGCCGACAAATGTGCTGAGGGCGGCGCTGAAACTCATGGCAGGCATCACAGCAAAGCTGTCGATCCGTCCGGCAACGCTGTAGGCGGCATTGGCTACCACCCCGTACTGATTCACGATCCAGTAAAGGGCAAGCATCCCTGTGGCCACAAACGTTTGCTGAAACCCTGTCGGCAACCCGATCCGGATACCCTGGTTGAAGATCTTCCGGTCAAACACCAGTCCCGAGAAGGAAAACTTCAGGAAACTATGGTAACGGTTGAGGTAAAGGATCTGGGCGATAAACGCGCAAGCCTGGGAAAGGACGGTGGCAACCGCTACTCCTTCGATCCCCCAGCCAAATCCAATCACAAAAACCAGGTCAAGGAGAATATTCAGAATGACAGATCCGATAAGGAAATAGAGCGGAGTCTTTGAATCACCTAGTCCACGAAGGATAGCGCTTGTCCCGTTGTATCCGAACAGGAAGATCAATCCCGAAAAGTAGATGCTAAGAAAACGTTTCGCCTGCGGAATGATCTGTTCGGGAAGATCGATCAGGTGGAAGATCCAGCCGCTGAGCAGGATGCCGGCAACGCTGACGATAACTGAAGCGAAAAAGACAAAGAGATAGAGTGTACTGATCGCCTTCTTAACATCATCCATCTCCTTGGCTCCGAAATATTGCGAAATGATGATGGTAAAACCCATGGTAATCCCTATGATGAATGAGATTAACATGAAGATGATCGGAAAAGAGGTACCTACGGCAGCAAGAGCCTCATTGCCGATGAATTTTCCGACGATGATGGTATCTACGACATTGTACATCTGCTGGAAAACATTCCCGAGCAACATCGGAACAGCAAACCTGAAAATGAGGATTCCCTCTTTACCCTGGCTTAAGTCTTTCATTATGGTTTCCGGAAGGTCGCAAAGGTATGCATTTGTGGTGGTATTTGTGTTATCTTTGCAGTCCAGCAGTTCGTTCTGTCGCTCCGGGAAAAAGGATCCTCTGGACCTTTTCCCGGGGAGGAAAGTCGGGACAACACAGAGCACCATGCTTCCTAACTGGAAGGTCCCGCCCCGGGCGGGAACAGCAAGTGCCGCAGAAAAATACCGCCTGTAAGGGCGACCCGCAGGGGCGCCCTTCCAGGTAAGGGTGAAAACGTGGTGTAAGAGACCACGTCCCTGCAGGGTGACCGGCAGGGAGGGTAAACCTCATGGGTTGAAAGACCATGTACATCCTGCTGACTCAAGTCACCCGGCTGCTCGCCGGGGCCGCAAGGCGACAGGAGGGGTAGGTCGCATAAACCGGCTGGTGACAACCGGTTAAGATAAATGACAGATTAAAACAGAATCCTGCTTACTGAACTGCTGTTTTTTCTAACTTACTCGTCATGAAGATATTATCCGTAATCGGGGCACGTCCGCAATTTGTGAAAGCTGCAACGGTATCCCGTATGATCGCTACACATTCCGATTTTCAGGAAATCCTCCTCCATACCGGACAGCATTACGATGAGAACATGTCATCGCTATTCTTTCAAGAGCTGAATATACCTGAACCGGATTATAACCTGAATATCGGTTCAGGAAGCCATGCCTGGCAAACAGGAAAAATGCTCGAAGGAATTGAACCCGTTCTTGTTAAAGAAAAACCCGACTGGACATTGCTCTACGGTGACACCAACTCGACAATTGCCGGAGCCCTGGCAGCAACCAAGTTGCATATCCCTGTGGCCCATGTGGAAGCCGGACTGAGAAGTTTTAACCGCATAATGCCCGAAGAGATCAACCGGATCGTGACCGACAGGATTTCTGACCTGCTCTTTGCCCCGACAGAAACCGCCATGAATAACCTGCGTAACGAAGGACTGGCCGGAATCACAAAATTCACCGGGGATGTGATGTATGATTCCGTTTTATACTATCGCGGAATGATTGAGAAGGATCCTGAAATGTACTCCCTCCCAAACCTCCCAAATGATTTTTTACTTGCTACCATCCATCGGGCTGAAAATACCGATGATCCTCAACAACTGGAAAATATCCTGTATGCCTTCGGTCAACTCCCCTTTCCTGTGATGCTTCCAATCCATCCCCGCACAAAAAAAATGATCTCCGGATTCACGATTCCATCAAATCTTCGCCTGATCGAACCCGTTGGATACCTCACCATGCTCTCTCTCATCCTGAAAGCAAAAAAAATCCTGACCGACTCCGGGGGTCTTCAGAAAGAAGCCTACTTCCTGGAAACACCCTGTATCACCCTGCGGACTGAAACTGAGTGGATTGAAACGCTTCACGATGGGTGGAATACCCTGACAGCCACTAACCCGGAGAAAATTATCAGGGCCGTTGAACTCCCTTTTCCAGAACACCCTCAAAAACAAGCTTTTGGAAAAGGAAATGCCGCAGAAATCATCCTCCGGTTATTCACTGAAACCTGTTGATAAAATCAAGGATTTTACTGCGTTGAATCAGGATTCCGTAACGCATTTTTTTGTACATTTGTAGGGGAATAGTATTTATTCTAACTAATTGATTATGACTGATATAGAAAAGGACTTGGCGAGCCAGAATTACACTGCTGAGAACATCCAGGTACTGGAAGGATTGGAAGCCGTTCGGAAACGCCCGGCCATGTACATTGGAGATGTCAATATTAAAGGACTACATCACCTTGTTTACGAAGTGGTCGACAACTCGATTGATGAAGCTCTTGCGGGATACTGCACCAGGATTGAGGTGACCATCCGGCCCGATAATTCAATCACAGTGGTTGATAATGGACGTGGAATTCCTGTTGATTTCCACGAGAAAGAGAAACGTTCCGCCCTGGAGGTGGTGATGACTGTCCTGCATGCAGGCGGAAAATTTGATAAGGATACATACAAAGTCTCCGGAGGCCTTCATGGTGTTGGGGTGTCAGTTGTAAACGCCCTGTCAGCCTCCCTGAACGTAACCGTACATCGTGCCGGGAAAATTTATCAGCAGGAGTTTGAACGCGGAAAACCTCTTTACCCGGTAAAACTAATCGGCGATACCAGCCATACCGGGACTGAAGTCACCTTCAAACCCGATAATACAATCTTTATTACGGAGCATTACGACTACGCCATCCTTGCATCACGACTACGGGAACTCGCCTACCTGAACAAAGGGATTACCCTGACTCTCCTTGACGAAAGGGAGAAAGATGATGACGGGCAGTATATGTCCGAAACGTTTTTCTCATCAAACGGTCTTGCCGATTTCATCAATTACCTGGATGCCACCCGTGAAAAACTAATTCCTGAACCCATCTCCATGGAGGGCGAAAAGAACGGGATTCCCATCGAGATATCCATGCAGTACAATACTTCATTCTCGGAGAACATCCATAGCTATGTGAACAATATCAACACACACGAAGGGGGTACACATATGGCAGGGTTCCGGAGGGCGCTTACCCGAACCCTGAAAACATACGCTGAAAAGTCGGGGATGCTGTCCAAACTGAAATTCGATATCAATGGCGATGACTTCAGGGAAGGACTTACCGCCATCATCTCTGTGAAAGTGCAGGAACCTCAGTTTGAAGGTCAGACAAAAACCAAACTCGGAAACAACGAGGTAATGGGCGTAGTTGACCAACTCGTTTCCTCCCTCCTCTCTTACTACCTTGAAGAACACCCTAATGAGGCAAAAACAATTGTCAATAA
>JAFGNY010000387.1 GCA_016926765.1 Bacteroidales bacterium
CACGCTATAGAGTTTCACCTTGCCTTTGACCCAGATGTTCACGCCAATCATGATCAGCAATGTGATGATGGCCGCCAGGACCTTTAGCGGTACAATTCCATCGCCCGAATAGTCGATCCCGACAAATTTGGAAACACCAAGAGGGATCAGGGTGACACCCACCATGAAGACCACCAGGCCAGTGATCTCTGTCGGGAAGAGATTTTTTAGTTTATGAACGATACGGGAGAAGAGGATCTCGGTGACCCCGGCTATCATGATCATTCCCTGCATCAGGGGCAAACCCCCAAGCCATCCGGCCTGGAGGGTTACCGTTAAAAAGGAGGGGCCGCACAGGTTGGGGCAGAGATAGCCTGATCCAACGGGTCCTTTCCTGAACGATTGCAAAATGGTCCCAATGCCTGCGGCAATCATCGAAAAGGAGACCACCGAGGTAATTTCAAGGAAAGAACCCCCGATCTCTTCGACAATGATTACCGGGAGGATCAACATGCTCGACATCGTGAAGATATGCTGTAATCCCAGTAACAGCAAAGTAAGTGACGGCGGTTTGTCATCTACCCCGTAGATCAGTTCCTGAGGGCGTGTTGGCATGGTCAGAGTTTCATCCAGATTGGTTTTTCAAGAAAATAGGAAGAGCCTAAAATATAGGTTTTTCCGTCAATGGTCAGTTTTCTTACATAAGCCAGTTTCCTGGATGGAAGCGATTCATTGGCTTTGACCCACATATAAGTCACCCATGCGGAGTCCTGTTGACTCAGCCTGTCACGCATCATTTCAATGATCGGCCTGCCGAGGGCATCTTTCAGCTGATGCAGGTCTCTTCTGGGTGATCCCGGAAAAGAGGGATCGGCAATGGCATACCCATGTTCATCCATCATGAAGATATAGGTGTCTTTGAACATAAACAAGCTGGAATTGTTCAGCAAAGTGGAAATCGCGTTGAGCCCCTGTTGCCGGAGAAGGGCAGATGCCGAGTCGACGATGGTTGTAATGAAAACTTTCTCAGTCTTGATCCCGTAGATTCCGCTTCCCAAAGCCAGTACCTCTCCGTTGGGGAGTGAGACCTTCATGATGTAGGAACTTTTCCACCTCGGAGAAATTTCATCTCCCTCGGCCCAAAGATAGTGTACCCAGCCTGAGGGATGATCAGGATTTGAAGCGATCCGGATAATTTCACTGATCACCGGCTTCCCGTTTACATCCTTCATACCTGAAAGATCTTTCCCCACCAGGTCGCCGATCATCGGATGAAAGCAGCAGATCCCGTGAAGGTCGTAGGCGAAGAGATACCGGCTTGGAGAACACCACCGGCTTCCCGGCTCCCTGAATCTCTCATAGGCAGCAGTTCCTTCCCGGCTTAAGAGCTTGGCTGCATCTTCCACAAATCGGACCAGTTCCTTGGTCTCAGCAAACTGGTAATTGCCTGCCTGGCTATGTTCTTCTGGTTTTTTGCCGTGGGTACAAGCCGCTAAAACCATGGTAAAAGCAAGAGTGACAGAGATCCAGAAAGTGTATTTGCAGAACATACTTATAAAAAGGGTAATAAATGTAAAAAAATCTGATGAACTTTGTCATTCTTAAACAAAAAGGTCAACAAATAAAACACATCCTGTCCACGGCTAACTGCCCGCTGCCAACTGTGAACCTGATCTCTTCGTCTTTGCCTGACAGCAGTTATTGTCGCAAGATCTTCAGGAAAATGATGGATTCATCAATTTCTGTGACGGAAGCATGAATACCGGAAATCCCTGAGATCAATTGGTGAAATTTCTTGTCATCGACCGTCGTTGCCGTAAATCCATCTTCACAAACGATCTTTCCGTTCCTGGTTTTTTCGTAATCGATTATTCCCAGCAAGCCGGCATCCGACTGAAGTTGAAACCACTTCAGCCGCTCTTTCCAGAGCTTTCCTGAATAACTTGAAAACAAAATGATCCCCCCCTTTCTTGTCACCCGGATTGCTTCCAGAATCAACTTCCTCATGTCAACATGAAACGCCGAGATGCCATTCTGTAAACAAAGCACCACATCGAAT
This sequence comes from Bacteroidales bacterium, assembly GCA_016926765.1. Classification (GTDB taxonomy): domain Bacteria; phylum Bacteroidota; class Bacteroidia; order Bacteroidales; family FEN-979; genus QYOJ01. The sequence goes on from JAFGNY010000387.1 coordinate 2,039, forward strand.
GCTTCATCGGGAAAAAGAAGCTTCTGTGCATTCATTTGGATCAGGACAAAGCCGGAGAGATCTCTGAGGAATTCCTGACCAAGAGCAAGGCTCTCTCCAGAAGAGTCGATCCCAACCACAAACCTGGCTTTCCTGCATAGTTCCGGGAACTGCCTTCCATACCCACAGCCAAGATCCAGCACCAGGTTATCCGGTTTAAGATGACGGATAGCAAAATCCGTTTCAGCTTTCAGGTACTGCCTGATTCGGGGAGGAGCCAGGTCATAAACCTGCTTCAGCCGGTTGGACGCAAGTTTCTTCTCGTAGTAGTGCTTCATGACTTCTACTAGGATTGACAGACGAATATACCGAATACAAAAATAACGAATGCATAATATTACGACCTTTGCCGTATGTTCAGAATCCGAAAAATTGCGAATCCTTACCTGGAGGTGAACCACCGGGCGATGGAGAAGGTGAAGCAAATCATCAGGGAGCAGTTTCCTGATATCCGCGAAGAGAAGATCAACGATGTTTCGGAACAGTTGATCGACCCCCTTAAATATAAGTACCAGGCTGCATTGATTGTGGCGGAGGATTTCAATGAAACCATCCGAGGTTTCGCCCTGCTGCTCTACATGCCTGACCTGGAGTTCTGTTTCCTGGATTTTTTGGCGGTTTCCCCTGGGAAGCCGTCATCAGGTATAGGAGGAGCTCTGTATGAACGACTCCGGGAGGAGGCCGAATCGTTAAGTGCTATCGGGATCTTTTTTGAGTGCCTCCCGGATGATCCCGCCCTTTACAAGGATCAGAAATACATCCCGCAAAACAAGACCAGGCTGGCCTTCTATGAGCGCTATGGGGCCAGGCCCCTGGCCAATACACTGTATGAAACCCCGGTGAAACCGGATGAAGAGGGAGCTCCCTACCTTGTGTTTGATGGCCTGGGAAACCAGGATTCCATTCCTCAGGAGAGGGCAAAGAAAATCGTTCGGGCCATACTGGAGAGAAAATATGGAGATTATTGCCCTGAAGCCTATGTGGAGATGGTAGCCGGCAGCATTCACGATGATCCCGTGTTGCTGAGGCCTTTCCGTTATGTGAAACGGGAAGAGACGATGTTGTTTAAGACGGTTTTGCCTGAGAAACAGAAAATCTTTTGGGTGATCAACAACCGGCATGCCATCCATCATATCCGTGA
>JAFGNY010000388.1 GCA_016926765.1 Bacteroidales bacterium
AGCTGCCCAAAATTGTAACCCATACCCTGATGGATGATGTGAAGGACGAGATCCTGAACTTCCTGCGTACGGCAAACCTGATCAATAATCGTCACGACAGGGTGAAAGTCGTTTATCATCCCGATTTTATCTCTACCTCCAATCCGTTGTTTAAAATGGAATACACCCAGTTTGTGCGCGGATGCCATCTGGGTATCTTCCCCAGCAAGTATGAACCCTGGGGCTATACCCCGCTTGAATGCCTGGCAAGTGGTGTCCCCTCAGTTACCAGTAATCTGGCCGGATTTGGGGACTATGTGTCGCGAAATATACTGGATCACGAGAAACAGGGCATGTATATCATTGACCGGAAAAGAAAAGATTTTAACCAGGCAGCCGATGAAATGGCCAATATCATGATGCGGTTCGTACAGATGAACCGCAGGGAAAGGATTGCTCTCAGGTACCGCTGCGAAGAGGCTTCACTCCACTTCGACTGGTCCAATCTAGGAAGCTTTTACGATGAGGCATACCAACTGGCACTAGGCCGCTAATGATTAAACGGATGCGTATGCAGGTTTCACCTATCGGAGTATTTGATTCGGGGTATGGAGGGCTCACAGTCCTGAAGGAATTGATAAAGGCCATCCCTGCCTGTGATTTTCTCTATCTGGGAGATAACGCCCGGACTCCCTATGGGACCAGATCTTTCAGAGTTGTTTACGAATATACATTGCAGGCTGTCAGGTACCTTTTTGACCAGGGGTGTCCGCTTGTGATCATTGCCTGTAATACGGCATCAGCCAAGGCGCTGAGAAATATCCAGCAGCTGGATCTTCCTCATATTGCCCCCGACAGAAGGGTGCTTGGCGTGATCAGGCCCAGCGTTGAAAAAGTGGCCGAAATGACACGGAATGGGCATGTAGGGGTACTCGGTACCCCAGGCACCGTGCTTTCCGGGTCCTATCCCATCGAACTGGGAAAATGGTCTGACGGGAAAGTGGTATCAACCGTCCAGGAGGCATGCCCCCTTTGGGTGCCGCTGGTCGAAAACAATGAAATTGACTCCGAGGGTGCTGAGTTCTTCGTGAAGAAAAATATAAATCACCTGCTGGCAAAGGACAAAAACCTGGATACCATCATTCTGGGTTGTACCCATTATCCTCTGCTGATCCGGCAAATCCGTAAATTTGTTCCGCCAGAGATCCGTATACTCGAACAGGGCGAGATCGTGGCGGAAAAACTGGCCGGTTACCTGGAAAGACACCCTGAAATAGAAAAAAGAATCTCCAAAGGGGGAGAGGTTGTATTCCAGACCACGGAATCGGCCGACAGTTTTAACGAAAAGGCAGCCCTGTTCCTGGGACAGGAGGTGAATGCCGAAACGGTTCACTTTTGACAGGGAAGTTAGGATTTCATCTCCTTCTGTGCAGGTTCAGGTCTCATCCCCGCGGCTCATGAACCCGGCATCTGTTTTTTGAAACTGTTGCAGATGTCCAGACATGCGCGCTTCATGGCATCGTATTGTTCCTCGATACTCAAAAGCAACTGGTATTGCGCACGGGTGCGTATCAGGTTGTGGTCAGCCGATTTGATCTTATAATAGTTGTCGCCGTCAATGTAATCCATCAAAAAACGCAGTACCTGTTCGTAAGTGATGTACCTGGCGGAAAAGGCCAGGTATTCCCTTTCCTTTTCAGTCAGGAACGATCCGGCCTCTTCGAGGTAACCACTGGAGAAAGCTTTAAAAATTTCCATGTCCATCGATACATGATCGGTGTTTTCATCGTCCTCCTTTCCCGTATTGGTATAGTAACGGATGGCATCCCCAAAATCGTTCAGCACGGTGCTGTTCATGACGGTATCCAGATCGATCACACAGAGCACTTCCCCTTTTTGATCAAAAAGAATGTTGTTGATTTTCGTGTCATTATGACTCACACGGGTCGGGATTTCCCCGTTTTCCACCAGCTTCCGGAAGTCCATCATCTCCTTCCGCCGGCTTTCTATCCAGCTGATCTCTTTGGCAACACCTGCTTTTCTTCCCACCGGATCTTTACGCAATACGTTATCCCATTGTTCATAACGTATACGGATGTTGTGAAATCCGGGCAAAATATCTGTCAGCGGTTCCTTCAAATCGGCAACCAGTGATTGGAATTTTCCGATTCCCCTTCCCCCGGCATAAGCCAACTCAGGTGTTTCCGCTGAATCATAGGCGATGGTGCCATCGATGAACAGGCAAACAGCCCAGTACTCCTCCTCTTCGTCGAGGTAGTACAACTTCCCGTCGACAGCAGGAATCAGGGTCATGGCCTCACGCAGGGGATCCCCGCCGGCCTTTTTAACTTTTGCCTTGATGTGGCGGCAAACTTTTTCGATGTTGTCCATCATGGCCGGTATGGGCGAGAATACCCGTTTATTCTTCCGCTGAAGAATATAATCGGGCGAATCGCCTTCGGTGCGGATCAAAAAGGTGTCGTTGATAAAGCCTTCACCAAGCGGTTCTACTGCCCTGATGGTACCATCCAGCCTGAATTGCCGGGCAATGCTGATTAAATCGGGATCCATAACGAATGAGTTATTAAAATAATTTTTCAGGATATGCTCCTGCTTCAATTAACTGGTTGATGCGGGCTATAACACGCGGCTTGTCTTCCTTGTAGGTCACCCCAAACCAGGGAGAGTCGGCTTTTAGTACTTTCACCGTGGCCATTTTTTCGCTTATCATGTCAAAAACGACAGAGGGAATATACATCTCCGATTTGAGTTCATTTCCATGCCGGCTCAAAAAGAGGGAGAATTTCTCTTCCAGCATGCTGAAAACCGATGGATGAAAGCCCCAGATGTTCATGGATACACTTTC
>JAFGNY010000389.1 GCA_016926765.1 Bacteroidales bacterium
GATCTGGTATTTCAGCATGGCCACGCGTTCGATGCCCATTCCAAAAGCAAACCCGGTATAGGTTTCAGGATCGATGTGGCAGTTGGCCAGCACCTGCGGATCAACCATCCCGCAACCAAGAATTTCAACCCATCCGGTATACTTGCAAATGTTGCATCCTTTCCCTCCGCAGATGTTGCAGGAGATATCCATTTCTCCTGAAGGTTCGGTGAAAGGAAAGAAAGAGGGACGCAGACGGATTTGGGTATGTTCACCAAACATCTCCCGTGCAAAATAGTACAACGACTGTTTCAGGTCGGCAAAGGAGACATCGTTGTCTACATAAAGCCCTTCCACCTGGTGAAAGATACAGTGAGCGCGTGCCGAAATGGCTTCATTACGAAATACCCTTCCAGGAAATATCTTCCGGATAGGTGGCTGGATGGTTTCCATCACCCGTACCTGTACCGAAGAGGTATGCGTTCGGAGAAGGATGTCGGGATTTTGTCGAATAAAGTAGGTGTCCTGCATATCTTTGGCCGGATGTTCAGCAGGAAAGTTGAGAGCGGAGAAGTTGTACCAGTCGTTTTCAATCTCCGGTCCCTCGGCGACAGAGTAGCCAATACGGGAAAAGATATCGGTAATCTGGTTTCTGACGATGGAGATGGGATGCCTGGCGCCAAGACGTACAAGCCCGGTAGGCCGTGATAAATCTATCGTTCCGCTCTCCTCTTCGCCACCCTCTTCAAAAGAGCTTTTCAGCTCATCCAGCTTTTGGGCAGCTTTCGTTTTAAGTTTATTCAGGAGTTGGCCAACAACTCGTTTTTCCTCATTGGGAATAGTACGGAACTCTTCAAAGAGGGCGGGAATCACCCCTTTTTTCCCCAGGTAGCTGATGCGGACCTTCTCTACATCCTCCGGGGAAGAGACAGTCAGTTGTTCAACCTTCTGTAAGAGCCGTTCTATTTTCTCCTGCATAGCTAATCAACCAGTTTGATCGTCATTTTGATATCCTGAACCGGGCGGTCCCTTCCATCTTTCTGAGCGGATGCGATCTTGGAGATTACATCCAGCCCTTCAGTGATCTCGCCAAAAACGGTATAGCCTCCATCAAGCCAGGGGTAACCTCCTGTTTTTTCATAGAGGGCTTTTTGTTCCGGTGTATACTGGATGCCGTTTTTCCGGCTGGCATCATCAAGATAGGCTGCAGTAAGGGGTCTCCCTTCAACGATATAAAACTGTGATCCTGAAGAGGCTTTTTTAGGATTTACTTCATCTCCCTGACGGGCAGCAGAAAGAGCCCCTTTCTTGTGGATCAGGTTTTGATTGAATTCGGCCGGGATGGTATAGCCAGGACCGCCGTTTCCCAATGGAACCCCCGGCTTTGCGTTTCGTGAATTGGGATCTCCGCCCTGGATCATAAACCCGGAGATCACCCGGTGAAACAGCAGATCGTTAAAATACCCCTCTTTGATCAGTTTGGCAAAGTTATCCCTGTGCTGCGGAGTTTCATTGTAAAGGGATCCCTTCATATCCCCGTAGCTGGTATGTATAACAAATTTGATTACCTTTTCATTGGTTGTTTTTTGTGACATAGCTGACATATTAAAGACCAAAAACCCGGTCAGAATAACGATCCATACTTTTTTCATACGTAGTGATTTAAATTGAAAAACAGCGCAATATTAGGAAATTTTCGCCTGACAGAGGCTAATCCGGGTGGTTTTTCTTCATTTCTTCGAAGCATTTACGGCAGAGAGGTTCGTAGGCCTCTGTTTCTCCGAGTTTTATCCGTGTATCTCCAGGAATGATCCGGTGGGAGTAATGCGCCAGATCACCGCAACGGATGCAGACTGCATGCACTTTGGTGATATACTCGGCAATCGCCATCAAGGCAGGCATCGGTCCAAAGGGAATCCCGAGGTAGTCGAGGTCAAGGCCGGCTACGATGACCCGGATACCCTGATTGGCGAGGGTGTTGCAAACCGGCACCAGTTCGTCGTCGAAGAACTGGGCTTCGTCAATCCCCACCACCTCCACATCGTTGGTAAGAAGCAGGATGCTGGAGGCCGACTCAACCGGAGTGGACGGGATCCTGTTCTCATCATGCGAAACCACGGCTTCTGTATGATAACGCGTATCGATCTTCGGCTTGAAGATCTCCACCCGCTGCCGGGCTATCCGGGAACGTTTGAGCCGGCGGATCAGCTCTTCAGTCTTCCCTGAGAACATCGATCCGCAGATCACCTCGATCCATCCTAGGCGGTTAATCTGTCTGTTCTTCTCCAGCAGCATAATCCAGGTTCAATTCCACAGAAGGAAGAAATCTGTTATCTTTACATCGTATAAGGCAAAAGTACAAAATCACCTGAAATATTTCTGCTGTATGAATCCCGAAATCACCCATCATCAGCTGTCGGAACTGCTGGAGATCATCCAGGAACAATATGAGACCATCCGGAACACGCAGGGACGCATTCCACAAATTGAACTGGACATCCTGAAGGAGAACATCCGGAAATTCTACGATCAGCTGCATCTGCTTGGGAAAATGAATACGACACCTTCCACAGTAGGGAAGGGTCATGCCCCGACCACCCCTGCCCAACCTGCCCAGCTTGTTAAACCTGTTAAACCTGTCCAACCCACCGACCTGGATCTTTTTGCTGCCGAAGAACCAACATTCAGTATGAAGCTCAGGGAAGCACGGGAGCAGACGCTTCCACCGAAAGCTGAACCGGTAGAGCACCTGAAGCAACTGATCAATATCAACGATAAATTCATCTTCATCAATGAACTCTTCGACGGGAGCCTGAAGGAATACAATGAAGCCATTGAAACGTTGAACGGATTCCAGGTGAAAAACGACGCCTACGAATACCTCGACCTGCTCAGGAAAAAGAACCTCTGGGAGTTGGGATCAGGAACCCTGATGAAGCTGAAGGAGATTGTCGAAAGATACCATGCGTAAGGAGTGAGGATTAGAGATACGGGATCCGGGATCCGGGATCTGAGATCTGGAATCCGACATCCAGAATCTCGCCCAGAATTTCCTCTACCTCCCCGATCGTCGTGGCGGTCACCAGTCTCATCCTGAACGGTTTCATATCGGGGATCCCCCTGAAATAGCCCGAATAGAATTTCCGGAACTCAAGGAGGGCTCTCCGTTCCCCTGCATAACTGATCAGTTTACGGAAATGGTCTTGCAGGGTAGAAATCCGTTCTTTGATGGAGGGTTGTGGCGGGATATACCCGGAAAGAAAATAGGATCTGATCTCCCTGAAAATCCAGGGATTTCCTATGGCAGCCCGTCCGATCATCAGGCCATCCACCCCTGTTTGGTCCATCCGTTCTTTTGCCACCAGTGCATTGGTGATGTCCCCATTTCCGAACACCGGGATATGCATCCGGCTGTTCCGTTTTACCTCTCCGATCAGTCGCCAGTCCACCTGCCCGCCATAGAGCTGCACAGCCGTCCGGGCATGGATAGCGATCGCGGTGATCCCGACGTCTTGCAGTTGTTCGGCCAGTGTTACAATGGGTTGGCTGGCAGGATCCCAGCCTAAGCGGGTCTTCACCGTCACAGGAAGCCGGGTTGCCCTGACCACCGCTCCGGCAATCTCAAGCATCCGGGGGATCTCTTTCAGCAATGCGGCCCCTGCCCCTTTTTTTACCACTTTCCTGACCGGACAGCCGAAGTTCAGATCGATCAGGTCAGGTTGGGCTTCTTCAGCCAGCTCAGCCGCTTTGCGCATAGACTCCACGTTGTGCCCAAAAATCTGGATAGCTACCGGCCGTTCCGTCTCTTCAAAGGTTAGCTTGACCCTGCTCTTCTCGGCATCCCGGATCAGCCCTTCCGATGAAACGAACTCCGACACTACCAGATCGGCTCCAAACTGTTTGCAAACCGAACGGAAAGGGGAGTTTGAAATGTCTTCCATCGGAGCCAGGATCAATGCCGGTTGTGGCAGGGCGATATTTCCGGGTATGTTCAAAATAGTCTATCTTCGCAGCAAAATTAGTGAAATAGGCAACGTGATTAAAACTCCTTTCCTTCAGTCACTTCAACCCTTTGCCCGGATTCTTTTTTCCCTCCTGCTGATCCTATCCTGCCTTTTTGTTTTTTTTCTCGGAGGGATCCTTCTCGCAATGCCTCTTTTCGGCATCTCCCTCTCAGAAACAATGGCATTGCTGGCCGATTATACCAATCCGCAAGCGATCACACTACTCAAGTACCTGCAGGTGGTCCAGGAGGTTGGGATCTTTATTGTTCCGCCCCTCCTGGCAGCCTATTTCTTCGCTTCAAAACCCCTGCAATACCTGAAACTCACCGATGGTTCCCGATGGCAGATCTGGGGACTGACCATCCTGATCATGGCTGCCTCCGTTCCGGCCATCAGTCAGTTAATTGAACTGAATGAAGCGATGACACTGCCTGGCTGGATGGCAGGAATGGAGGAATGGATGCAACAGGCAGAAGACCAGGCCCAGCAGCTTACCGAAGCGTTTCTGGAGATCAACACCCTGGGAGGATTCCTGTTTAACCTCTTGATGATTGCCGTACTTCCTGCTATCGGCGAGGAGCTTCTTTTCC
>JAFGNY010000390.1 GCA_016926765.1 Bacteroidales bacterium
CGGGATACGATAGGGACTTCGGTCGCGGTAGGCTGCCAGCCTTAAAAGTATGGCATTTCCGTGTTCATGGGCCTTCTCCCCCGGGCGAAAAACCAGAGGAACCTCTTTTCGCTCAATGGTTACCCGGTAGTCCTGCTGAGAAAACAAAAAACCGGAAAACCCGGTCATCAAAAAACACCATATGTATAGTATACGAAGCAATTGTTGAAATTCCGGTGTAAAAGAAAACCAAAGAGAAACGCAAAAATAACGATTCTTTCCGGGAATATTTTCTACATTTGAATCGACTTTGCAGTCCGGCATTTTCATCACATCAATAATGAAATGGTTATGAACAGATTACGTATACTATGTGTCCTGACAGCCTTCTCCGGGGGCTTGTTGTTATTGCCCTCGTGCGACCAAAAACCTACGCAGCAGCAACCTCATCCTGTGCTGAAAGTCATGACCCTGAAAGGCACCAGAGTTCCCATCTCGATCACCATGGTCGGGCAGGCTCAGGGAATTCCTACGGTCGACATCCGGGCCCGTGTAGAGGGATACCTGGAAAACTGGTCCTTCACTGAGGGATCAATAGTAAAAAAGGGGCAGGTACTATTCACGATTGAAGAGAACCAGTACCTCAACAACCTTGATTTTGCCCAAGCCGACCTGGCCAACAAAGAGGCGACCTTTGAATATACGCAACTCAATGTTGCCCGGCTGAAGCCGCTGGTCAATACCAATGCGATCAGTCAGAACGATTTTGATGTGGCAGTGACCCAGGAAAAACAAGCCAAAGCAGCCGTTGCCAGTGCCAGGGCACAGGTCGAGCAGGCAAAACTGAACCTCTCCTATACGACCATTATCTCTCCTATTTCAGGCTATATAGGGGCGGTCCAGGTACGTCCGGGAAATCTTGTCGGCAGAGGCGAAAGCACTCTGCTTGCGACAGTTTCAGCCGTAGATCCTATCTATGTCAATTTTCAGATGAATGAGCCCGACTTTCTGTCCATAACCAAATGGATGGCCAATAACAAGGATAAACTAAAGGGAGGGGCTGACCTGGAAGGAAACCAATCCGTTCCGGTATTTCTCACGTTATCCGATAAGGAGTTGTATCCGCATGCCGGTACCATTGATTTTGTTGGCAGGGAGGTGGATGCTTCCACAGGCTCCATTGCTCTCCGGGCCAAATTTCCGAATCCTGACGGGATCATAAAACCCGGAGCTTATGCCGAGGTCAGGCTGATTCTTGGCGAGCGTGACAATGGGATCCTGGTTCCCCAATCGACCATTCAGCCGATACAGGACAAAGATTTTGTTTTTCTGGTGGATTCGGCCAATGCCATCAGACGGATTCCTGTCGTAACCGGCCAGCATTTCCGGAACAACGTGGTGATCAACCAGGGGCTGAAACCTGGAGACCGGATCCTTCTTGAGGGCTACCAGAAAATTTACGAAGGGTTGGTAATTACGCCGGCACAAATGGCAGATACCCTGACAGCCCAACAGAATTAAGAAAAAATAGTCACGAATTCCAAACCTTCGTCATTCATGCTGCAACAATTTATCCAACGACCAATCCTTGCGTTTGTGATCACCATTCTGATCACATTGGTAGGAGGACTCAGTTTGCTGTTTCTCCCCATTTCCCAGTACCCGGATGTCGTTCCCCCAACTGTTCAGGTTACGGCTTCCTATGCCGGAGCCAATGCCGAAACCGTTCAGAAGACGGTTGCCATTCCCCTGGAGGAGCAAATCAACGGAGTCGACAACATGATGTATATGACATCGCAGTGTGCGAACGATGGTTCATGTAACATCACGGTATACTTTGAGGTAGGAACCGACCCCGATATGGCTACGGTGAATACCCAGAACCGCGCACAACGGGCCTTCAACCTGCTTCCCCCCGAAGTGACACAAAGCGGTGTTATCGTTATGAAAAAGAATCCCAGTATTCTTCTGTTGTATGCCCTCACTGCTTCAGATACTACCTATGATTATCAGTTTCTCAGCAACTATGCACAGATCAATATTGTCAATGTTCTGAAGCGTATAGAAGGAGTCGGGGATGTCAGTCTGCTCGGGGGTGATAACTACTCCATGCGTATCTGGATGAACCCCGAGCGGATGGCCGGTTTGGGGATTACAACCTCTGATGTTATTCAGGCTATTCAGGATCAAAACCTGGAAGCAGCTGCCGGAGCTATCGGGAAAAGTCCGGCTGTCGAAGGACAACAACTCACCTACACCATCAGAGCCGAAGGAAGATTATCTTCCACCGGTGAATTCGAGGAGATTATCATCAAGACCAAATCCGACGGCTCCGTTGTCAGAATTAAAGATATTGCGCGCGTTGAACTGGGATTACAGAGTTACGATCTCACCTCCCGGTTCAATAAAAAACCTTCTCCCTTCGTGGCCATTTATCAATCCCCTGGGTCAAATGCCGTTCAGGTTAGAAAAAGTTGTGACGCCACAATGGGGGAACTGGCAAAGCAATTTCCTCCGGGACTCCAGTACGAAATTGCCCTTGATACCATTGAATTTGTCGACGCCTCGATTGAAGAAGTATTGATCACCCTGCTGGAAGCTTTTGTGCTTGTATTCCTGGTAGTATTCATCTTTCTCCAGGATTGGCGGGCTACCCTGATCCCGGCTGTAACAGTTCCCGTATCCCTAATCGGTGCCCTGGCTGCATTTTCTCTCTTCGGCTTCAGCATCAATATGCTTACCCTGTTTGCCCTTGTTCTGGCTATCGGAATTGTGGTCGATGATGCTATCGTCGTTCTTGAAGCCGTCCAGGAGAAAATCGATGAACATGGGATGTCACCCCTGGAAGCTACAAAAACGACCATGAAGGAGATCACAGGAGCTATTTTCACCATTACGCTGGTTCTGGCTGCGGTCTTTATTCCGGTATCATTCCTGGGAGGAACAACCGGATTGATGTACAAGCAGTTTGCATTAACGCTCACGTCATCAATCCTGATCTCTGCCCTGCTGGCAGTTACGTTAAGTCCCGCCATGTGCGTTCTCCTTCTGAGACCCAAACATGAAAAAAAGGGATTGCTGGGAAAATTTTTCAAAGGATTTGAAAAGGGATTCACCAAAACGACCAACAAGTACATCGGAATTGTAAACTATTTCCTGCACCATATTTCCCGCCCGGCTATGTTCCTAGGTGTGATAGTTGTTCTGATGGTGCTCGTTATGAAGTTTATTCCTTCAGGATTCATCCCCTCCGAAGATCAGGGCTATTTTTTCATCAATATCATAACCCCTAAGGGAGGTTCCCTGGAACAAACGGATAAGGTCACGCAGAAAATAGAACGTATCCTCGAGGAGATGCCAGGCATCCAATCATACTCTGCTA
>JAFGNY010000069.1 GCA_016926765.1 Bacteroidales bacterium
GCCTTAGCCGGAATGGAAATCTGGATCACCGGATTGCGCAGAGACCAGTCTGTCACGAGGGAGGATACAGGACTTCTGGAGTGGGATGCTGATCTTGGAATGATCAAAGTCAATCCGCTGATCGACTGGACTGAAGAGGCTGTCTGGAGGTTCATCCGGGAGAATAACGTGCCGTATAATACGCTTCACGACAAAGGGTTTCCCAGCATTGGCTGTCTGCCCTGTACCCGGGCCATTCTTCCCGGGGAGGAGCAGCGTGCCGGACGCTGGTGGTGGGAGCATCCCGATTTGAAAGAGTGTGGAATCCATCTTCCCAAGAAATGAGTTGATATGAATACAATTGATCTGAATGAGTCTGGCAAGGTATTCCGGGAGGAATATGACCATCCAACCGTGTTGTTTCAGGACGACGGACACGCGATATACTGGTTAGGCGTTCCGGAGGCAACCGCTTTCCGTTCCAATACCTATCTGATTGTTGATCAAAATGAAGCGATCATTGTTGATCCCGGTGGTGTAGATCATTTTGAGTTTGTGCAGAACCGGGTTTCGCAGATTCTTCCGCCGGAACGAGTGGTAGCTCAGATTTTGTCTCATCAGGATCCTGATGTAGCCGCTTCATTTCCCCTGTGGGTTGACGTTAACCCCTATATCAAAGTCATTGCTTCTTCACGGGCGTTGACACTACTAAATCATTTCCGCGATTGCCGCTATGAGTCGCTCAATTCCATTGACCATCCGGAATACAAGTTTAACTCAGGCAAGGTAATCCGTTTCATTCCCTCTCCCTTCCTGCACTCGCCTGCTGCCTTTACCACGTACGACCCATTTTCGAAATTTCTTTTTTCAGGAGATATCTGGGCTGCGGTGGATATGGAGTGGAAGCTGGTGGTTGAGGATTTTTCAACGCACCGGCTGAAGCTCAATCTTTTTCATCTCGATTTTATGGCATCCGGAAAGGCTGCCAGAGGATTTATTGAGCGAATCAGGGAGCTGGAGATCGATGCCATTTTGCCCCAGCACGGAAGCATCATTCCGGTTCGCTTTATACCGATGGCCCTTGACTACCTGAACCGGTTGAATTGCGGAATCGATATTTTTTATCCCGATATAAACTAACCAATCAGCCATGTCGGAAGAGTTAAAAAGAACGATCAGGGAGCTGGAAGAGAGGAATAAGATCCTGACTTCAGCCACGGAACAATGGGACCATTTACAACAAATCTATCTGGATGCCCATGCCCGGCTGCAAAGGAGTGAAGCATTCAACAGAGAGATCAGGGAGCGGATGGAGGCGGCTATGAAAGCGGGGGATCTGGCCTGGTGGGACTGGAACTATAAAACAGGCGTGATCCATTACGATCCTGAATTGGCCCGGATGCTGGGATATCCTGCTGAAGAGCTTCCGAAACATCCCGCGGAGGTTGAAAAACTGATTCATCCTGATGATCGCGATGAATTCAGGAACCGGCTTCAGAAACATGTAGAAGGCGTGAGTGACTATTACGAAGCGGAATTCCGGTTGTATTCAAAGAATGGCTTCTGGAAGTGGTTTTACGACCGTGGAAAAGTCGTGGAGAAGGATATCATGGGGAACCCTGTTTCACTTTCCGGTGTGTTGATCGATATTTCCGATCGCAAACTTGCAGAAAAGGAGTTACTGGAAGCCCGGAACCTTGCCGATGCCTCCAGCAAGGCTAAAAGTCTTTTTTTAGCCAACATGTCACATGAAATATACACCCCTCTGGCGGGCGTGGTTGGAATGGCAGATATCCTGAAGCAATCGGGACTTGCCCAAGAGCAGCTCGAGTACATCAATATTATCGTCAATGCCGCGTCGAACCTGATGTCGGTGCTGAACGACATCATGGAATTCATCCAGGCGGAAAACCGGAAAATTGAGCTTGTCGTGGCTCCGCTGGCTATCACCCGGCTGATGCAGGAGATGGAAGCTGACACCCTTGGGCGATGCGCCGACAAAGGATTGGAGTTGCTGACCTATTGCGATCCGCAGATTCCTGATTACGTGATGGGAGATCCGAGAAGGGTGCGCCAGTTGTTGCAGATTTTCATTCACAATGCGATTAAATTTACCGATGAGGGCAGGGTAATCATTGCCATTGAGTTTGCCGGATGGGATGAAGAGGCGATCCGCATTCGTTTCAGGGTGACCGATACCGGAATCGGTATTCCGGGACAGGAGTTGGGTAACCTGTTTCATTCGTTCACAAGGGTGAATACAAAGATTGGGAAATACGGAGGCAGCGGGCTGGGACTGGCGATCGCGAAACATCTCGTTGAACTGATGAACGGTGCGATAGAGGTTGAAAGCAAAGAGGGCGAAGGGTCGACATTTTCCTTCACTGTTGAGTTTGATCGTCTCATTGAGCAAGAATCCTTTCCGGATGTATCTGATATCAAGGGCAGACGGATCCTGCTTGTGGATCCGGATCAGGAGAGAAGAAGTATCCTGAAAAATTATTTATTGGTGTGGGAATGTGAAGCGGAGGAGGCGAATTTCATCCAGGAAGCCCTGGATCAGGTAAAACATAAGCTTCATGTGAAGAAACCTTTCGACATGATCCTCATCGAATACGGATCATTTGCCGAAGATCCGGAGCTCTTCTTCAAACAGCTGGATCAGCCTGAATGGGCTAAGTCCTCTCCTCTTCTTATCGCGGCAAGAAACCAGCCACTTCTGGATGAACTGATCCGGAAAGCCGGATTCAGGGCCGTGTTGCTTCGTCCCTTTGTTCCAGGCCAGTTGATTGAAGCCATCAGGGAAACGGTCAGCGGGAAAAGCCAGGAGCTAGTGAAGATCGGGGAAAGTCAGTTCAGGGAGGTATCTGCCACGGAGAGAAAACGATTGAAGGTCCTTCTCGTGGAGGATAACCTGATCAACCAGCGGGTGGCTCAGGTGACGATCAAAAAACTGGGTCATGAGGTCACTCTGGCTGAGAATGGCAGGGAGGCAACTGCGCTTTTCGAGCCGGGAAAATTCGATCTGATCCTGATGGATATCCTGATGCCGGAGATGAACGGGTTAGAGGCGACAACGGCAATCCGTGAAATCGAGTCAGAGCGGAAAGCCGACCCTGTTCACATTTGCGCCATTACGGCAAACATCAATAAGGAAGACGAAGAGGCATGTTATGAGGCAGGTATGAACAGTTATATCACCAAGCCGTTCCGGCTGGAAGAACTGAATGCAATCCTCGGCAAATGCTGACTGTCAGGTGAAGCGGATCGCTTTAATTGGCGAGATCCGCGTGATGACCATGGAGGGGATGATCAGAATCAGGAAGCAGACCAGCAGAGTCCCCAGATTCAATAACAGGATATGCCATCCGTTGAGGTAGATGGGAACGGTTGTCATATAGTAGGATTCCTGCGGCAACGTCACCAGGCCGAAATGCAATTGGAGAAATGATAAACCGAAGCCGAAGAAATTGCCGAAGAGCATCCCGATCCCGATGATTACAACGGATTGATAGAGAAAAACTTGTCGTACCGACCGGTTGGTCATCCCGAGCGCTTTCAGGATCCCGATGGTGCCGGTTCGTTCAAGGATCAGGATCAGCAGCGTGGAGATCATGGTGATTCCGGCAACCAGGATCATCAGGATGAGGATGATCAGTACGTTGATATCCTGCAGGGCAAGCCAGTCGAAAATTTGCGGGTAGAGTTGTTTGATGGTGGATGCATCCAGGCTGAAGCCGATGCTTTGGTACACCTCTTTTCCCATGGCGTCAATCTCGTCGAACTTTCCGATCAGAATCTCGAGGCCGCCAACCTCACCGGTATCCCAATTGTTCAGCCGGCGGATATGGTGGATGTCTCCCAAAACATAGATATCGTCAAACTCTTCCAGGCCGGTTTCGTAGATCCCGACGATCGTAAATTTCCGGCCCAACACATGGTCTCCTGAGATAAAGTACATTCTCAGGTCATCGTTAAGCTTCAGGTTCAGCAGGTTACAAAGTTTCCGTGAGATGATCACATCGTCTGTCCGGCCGGTATCTGCCGGTTGAAAATGCCGTCCCTCTTTGATCTTGCTGTCAAAGAACGACCAGTCGAAATCGTTCCCGATTCCTTTAAATACCACACCCTGAATCTGGTCATTGGTACGGATGATCCCCGCTTTGGTGGCAAACACCTGAATGTGCCTGATCCCTTTGATGTTGTGAAGGGTGGAAAGCAGTTCATGGGTTGGCTTGATCGGTTTCGGTTCGAACGACTGATTCTCCTCGAAGCTGGTGACCTGGATATGTCCTCCGAATCCGATAACCTTTTCACGGATCTCTTTCTGGAAACCGCTCAGGATGGCAATGGAGAGAAACATCACCGATAATCCCAGGGCAATGCTGATGATGGCGATGATGACGATGGGCCTCGAAAATCGGGCCTGGTTATGAGCCATCATCCGGTTGGCAATAAAGAGTTCGGTGTTCAAGGAAGATCGTATTGGTGTCACAAAAATAGTAAATTTGTGGGGACTGACGGACAAGCGGACAAGCGGACAAGCGGACAAGATAATTAGAAACAGCGAAAAGCGAAAAGCGAAAAGCGAAAAGCGAAAAGCGAACAGCGAAAAGCGAAAAGCGAAAAGCGAAAAGCGAAAAGCGAACAGCGAAAAGCGAAAAGCGAAA
>JAFGNY010000391.1 GCA_016926765.1 Bacteroidales bacterium
CCAGGGATCCCAAGCCTGGTGCCACCAAAATATCGAATAACCACGACGATGATGTCGGATAGGTTTCTCGAAAGCAGGAGTCCGTAAATCGGTTTCCCCGCAGTACCAGATGGTTCCCCGTCGTCGTTAATCCGGTATCTATTCGTATCGGGATGACCGATCCTGTAAGCATAGCAATGATGGTTCGCACTGAAGAACTCTTTTTTCAGGCCTTCCAGAAATCGCTTGACCTCTTCCTCATTGGTCACTGGGGAGGCATAAGCAAGGAATTTGCTTGCTTTTTCGCGGAGGGAACTGTGCGATTCACCTGAAATAGACAGATAGGAATCAGAAGATAGCATGATTACTGCGAAGTTATTTATTTTCTATTTTCGCTCCATGAATAATGGGAAAAATTCGGTTGACGGGATGATCTTTCTCTTTCACCAGGAGCTTTCTTCCCTTTATCCGGAGCAAGAGATCAGAGCCATTCTTTATCAGCTTTTTGATGATTTGATGGGATGGTCCAGAGCTAAAGTACACCTGAACAGGGGGCTACTCCTAAATACTGAGTCTGGAACACGTTTTCTTGAAGCTCTTGGCAGGCTGAAGACTGGGGAGCCGATACAATATATAACAGGGCACGTAGAATTTTGCGGATTGACTCTGACCGTTCAGCCCGGAGTGCTTATCCCAAGACCAGAAACAGAGGAGCTTGCTGTCATGGTAACCCGTGACAATCAATCCCTTAGGAATCAATCTGTTTCTATTCTGGATATTGGGACGGGCTCCGGTTGTCTGGCCCTGGCCCTGAAGAAAGCCTTTCCATTTGCCCGGGTGAAGGCTACGGACCGCTTCAAGGATGCCCTTGATACAGCCAGCAAGAATGCGCTTGCCAACCAACTGGAGGTAGATTTCTATCAGGATGATATTTTAAATCCTTCCTCTTCCTTAGGGGAGGGGGACTTTCAGATCATCGTCAGCAATCCCCCTTATATCCCGGAAAACGAAAAAGCGGATATCAGCCGCCATATTCTCGACTATGAACCGGAGAATGCCCTGTTTGTTCCTGCCAGCAATCCATTGCTATTTTATCATGCGATCTCCCGGTTTGCAAAAGCTCAACTGGCTCCCGGAGGCATGCTCTATGTGGAAGTTCATGAGAGATATGGTGAAGAGGCTGCCCGGCTTTTTCGCGCCCGTGGATTTCACCCAGTAGAATTATCCAGGGATTTATTTGGGAAACAACGTTTTATAAGAGGTTCATTGCCGGGATAACAAGACAGAGACTGACCCGCTTTCCAGCAGGATCTTCTTCAGACTTTCAAATGGAAGAAAAATATCTGACGGTCCGTTCACATAGGGAGCGATTTCGTAATGGTTATAGACGAACCCAATACCGTTGCCGGTGATATAAAAATTCGTATTTGGTGCCACATCGTCAACAAAATACCCATTATCTGACAGTTTCTCCTTCTGATTGATGCCAGCCATTTCTTTCAGTCGTTGAGTCAGTAAAATCGTTAACAGTTTTTCATAACCTGGGTTAAAGAGATCATCAAGCATCAGTGGTTTGCCGGTTCTGGTATCGGCAACGGTAAATTCCATGGTCTCCATTCCATGTGCTCCCCCCGTATAGGCATAGTTCAGGATATAATAGGAGAGAAAGTTATTATCATTGTACAGGATATGCATGAATTTCAGAAGGGTCCAGTTCAGGCTTCCTGCGCCAGGCATTGTTTTATAAAGACTTTCATTGCTTGAAATGTAGTTGTTGATGAATCGTTGCTGGATGGATTCGATCGCTTTTTCCGGATCTTTTTGCCGGTTCGATTCCCTTGTAAAACACGAGACCATCAATATCCTGAGCGTATCCGACAAAACAGGATTGCTCGATTCACCCGGAATAATCAAACAATGACTGGTTTCGGCCTTAGGGGATCCGGGTTTGTCGACAAGGTTGAGTGAAAAGTGATTATAATAGGCTAACAGGGGGATGGATCCCTGAGGGTAGCTTTCAACAAGCACAAATGGCTGACTGATCTCTCCGTTAACCGATGTATAGTTACCGGAAAGGGATTGTCGTGTGATAAATCGGCCCTCGAAAACCATTCCGGTATCACAAAATGGGTATCTCAGTAAAAAATTC
The DNA here is from genome assembly GCA_016926765.1 of Bacteroidales bacterium. Taxonomy (GTDB): domain Bacteria; phylum Bacteroidota; class Bacteroidia; order Bacteroidales; family FEN-979; genus QYOJ01. The sequence goes on from JAFGNY010000391.1 coordinate 2,129, forward strand.
CCATCCGGATCAATTTTTCCGGAGAGTACAGAAAAATTACATCGCTTGCCATCATAAACAAGGTCGGCATACAAACTGTCGTTCAGTTTCACAAGGTTGATTGTGATTTCCTGATCTGCATCAATCCTGCCGACAAGATGCATGTATGCTTTTTTGGGCAGGTATACCTGGGCTAAAACAGAAAGAGATGTCGTAATTACCAGGATTCCTTGTATAACTAATGTTCGTACCATAATGACATGCATTTAAGGGAGGTGCACATTGACCAGGCGGGGCCCAAACAGCATTGTTCCAATCCTGATCAGGGTACTGCCTTCTTCTATTGCAATGTTATAATCGTTTGTCATCCCCATGGATCGTTCAGTAAAATCAGGGGAGTCATTGAAAAATCTCTCTTTGAGTTGTTGAAAAATAGTGCGTAGGTGGCGAAATTCCTTTCTGACAAGCGCCTGGTTATCTGTAAATGTTGCCATTCCCATCACCCCACAGATATTCACATGATTCATTTCCGGGAATTCATCCGATGACAACAAATCCACTGCTTCTTCCCAGGAAAGGCCAAATTTAGACTCTTCTGCAGCGATATGAAACTGAAGCAGGCAGTTCACCTTTCTGGATATTTTTCCGGCTTCCCTGTTAACCTCTTTCAATAACCTGAAGCTGTCGATGCTATGAATCAACGATGTAACCGGGACGATGAATTTCACCTTGTTGCGCTGAATATGACCGATGAAATGCCATTCAATATCATCTGGTAAGCGGGGGTATTTTGTGATCAACTCCTGGACTTTATTTTCTCCAAAAATCCGTTGTCCGGCATCATAAAGTGCGCGGATCGTTTCAAGGGATTGGGTTTTTGACACGGCAACCAATCTAACCCCGGAAGGGATTTCCTGTATCAGATGTTGAAGATTGGCTTGAAGGGTCATACTAGATCGCTCGTTAGGCTAAACAAAATTAATGATTTGATCGTTTCTGACAATCATCTACCTTTGCCTTTTCAAAACAATGAAACAGATTATTGGCTCTTTTTTCAGGCAACTTCTTTTCTGGATCCTCTTTTTTAACCTGACAAGGTTCTCGTTTATACTCTATTACCTCCACTTATTGCAAATCGAACAGATCCCTTTTCAGGAGGTCATCCTGCTTCCGTATCATGCATTCAAACTGGATCTGGCAACTGCCTGCTATTTCATGGCCTTTCCTTTCCTCATCCTGGTGGTGCAATCGGTTTATTCTCCCCGCTGGATCAATACGATCAATAAGGTTTATGCAGGCATTCTGATCGTTCTTTATTCCATTACCGCAGTTGGAGAGATGGGATTATACAGCGAATGGAAAACAAAAATCAATTACAAAGTAATCAAGTATCTCAGCCATCCCGGAGAGATCTATAATTCTGTTGGTACTATTGATTTTCTTGTTCTTGTACTGATTCTGGTCGTAATGATCGTGGTTGGGATGTTTTCCTATATCCGGTGGTTTTATCCGGTTCTGA
>JAFGNY010000070.1 GCA_016926765.1 Bacteroidales bacterium
AAACCCATTCACACCATGAACATTGTTTTTGTCATTGACTCCTACAATGATGCCAATGGTGGCACCATTGCAACAAAACGACTGGTTGGGGAACTTCGGAAACGTGGACATAAGATTACGATCGTCACCGCTATCCATGAAGACCCGTCCGATCCGGATTTTTATCAGGTTCCCGGTTTTGTGCTGCCAGGAACGGAGGCATCCCTGGAGAACATGAAATTCCTTTTCGGACGAAATGACCGGAAAGTCTATGAGAAAGCGATGAAAGATGCCGATGTGGTGCAGGTACAGTTCCCCTTCCTGATGGCCAGGGGTGCGGTAAAAACCGCCAGACGGTTAGGCAAACCTGTTGTAGGGGCTTTCCATGTGCAACCCCAGAACATCATGGCAGCCATGGGGAAAACAAGCAAGCTCCTGGAATCGGTCCTTTGGTTCTCTTTCAAGTATTTTCTCTTCAACCTCGTGGATACCATCACAACACCTTCCAGGTTCGCAGCGGAACTTCTGGAATCCAGAGGGATTATCGCCGATATGTTCCCGATCTCAAATGGCATTCCTGTCGAATATGCTCCAAACCACTACGAGCGCCCTGAATGGTTTGGTGACAAACTGGTTCTTTTGAACATCGGACGTCATGCCTATGAGAAGCGGCAGCTTCTGCTCATGGAAGGGGTGAAACGATCGAACTATGCTGACAAGATCAAGCTGATCCTGGCAGGAAGGGGGGAACGGACGGATGAATTGAAGGAGAAAGCAAAAGAGCTTCCTGTCGAGCCTTTCATTAACTACATTACGGCAGAAGAAAAGCTTCAATTCCTGAATACAGCCGACCTGTTTCTGCATGGTTCGATCGTGGAACTGGAGAGTCTCTCCTGCCTCGAAGCTATCGGGTGCGGACTACCTTGCCTTGTCAGCGATTCGGATTATTCCGCAGCGCCTCAGTTCGCTCTCGATGACCGGTTTCTGTTCATATCGGATGATCCAGACAGTCTGGCCGAAAAACTGAATTACTGGTATGAGCACCGCGAGGAGCTGAGAAACGAAACCATGAAAAAACGTGTACTTGAGGAAGCTGCCCAGTATCGTTTCGACAAAGCGGTGGACATTTACGAAACCTTTATACGGAATGTGGTGAAACCTCCCGCTGTGAAGAGGATCCCCTCAATCCGAAGCCCAAAAACAGCGTCAGCCGGTAAAGCGAACCAGTCATGAAATCCGATAAGGTTCGGGAGCAGCAGGTTCCGATGGAATCGGTCTATCCCATGACCATTCCTTCCGATTATCCCTTTATCAGGAGGGATTTACCCTACCTTTTATACTCTCACCTTGCCTACACCGCTTTTCACTGGGTGTTGGGTATCGGCTTTTTTCAGCTTCTTGGCCGCTACCGGGTCAGGGGGAAACAGAACCTCCGGCCCCTGAAAAACAAGGGATTTATAACAGTCGCCAACCATTGTCATATTTTTGATACCGTTCTCACCGGATTGGCGGTACTTCCCCGCCGGCCCTGGTTTGCCTCTGTACAGAGGAATTTTGAAGCGCCTTACTTCCGGAAAATGTTTCGTAGCCTCAGGGGTTTTCCGATCCCCGACGGTCCGATCGGACTCAGGCGTATCATCAAACCGGTCACCGGCGCCATTCAGAGAGGGAACATCGTTCATTTTTTCCCGGAAGCGGAGTTATGGCACCTTTACCAGGGGATCAGTTATTTCCAGAAAGGTCCTTTTTATCTGGCCCATCATGCCAACTGTCCGGTGGTGCCCATTGTCCATCTCTTCAAACCCAGGAAGGTTTTCGGGAAAGTGCGGTCGAAAAATATCCTGACAGTTACTTCGCTCATCGGGGAGCCATTATTCCCTCGTGTGCCTACGCCGGAAGGCCAACGCGTTGACCTTGATTCGGTTCAGGAGATGTGCGATGCGGCCCAAAAATGGATGATCGTGAACATGGAGGAGTACCACGGGGGGAAAGTGAGTCCGGCGTAAGAGTTACTTCGTCTCGCCGGTGATATCGTACGCCATCATCACATTTCCGTGACGGACATATAAAACGCCCCCGTGAATTACAGGGTGAGAAAAATGCTCCTTGGATCCTTCGATAATCGTAAATAAACCCCTGACCTCCAACAAAACCTGTCCAACCTGTCCAACCAGGTAAACCTTCCCTTCCTGCGTGTAATAATAGATCATCTCATCAGCCCAGATGAGGGATCCGGTCCCTATTTTTAAGGTGTTGGTAATTTCACCTGTACCGGCATCCAGGGCAACCAGGCTTTTGCCGGAGGTTGTACAGGTATAGATGAGGTTCGCCCTGATCACAAATCCACCCATGTAGTTGTCGATGGTTTTATTTCGCCAGACTTGCCTGATTTTCTTTCCGTTGTCGAGAAGTGCCAGTTTCACGGCGCCGTTTCCGTCCCCGGCAATGTAATAGATGGATCCATCTTCGAACCAGGCTGAATTGCTATGTGTATCCCCATTGCCGGGTTTCTGTTCCGGGATAGGGATATTGACCTGTTCATCGCTCCACAACAATTCTCCGTTCCGGGTATCGATCCCGAGAAACGAGTAGGCCGAAAAGAGGGCCAGGATCGTTCGTTCCGGTAACCGGATCAGGATGGGGGAGTTGTATCCGGGAGCTTCTCCGTTCCCGGCACAGACCCATTTAATTTCGCCGGTAAACCGGTCAAGCGCTACAACATTCGTATCTTTCCCTCCGGGTGTCGCAAAGACCAGGTTGCCGTAAACGATCGGCGCTTCTGCGAATCCAAAGAGGGGAGAGACGCCCTGCATCTCCCTCGGCATGCTCCTCAGCCATTTCCTGGTTCCGGTTTTGGCATCAAAACAGGCAATTGCGCCTAAACCGGAGATGACATAAACCAGGTCATCCACCACAGTGGGGGCGCAGCGTGATCCCTCGTAATTGATCACCCACTCCTTTCCGAAATCTGATTTCCAAAGCAGGTCCCCTTCCGGGCCAAAAGCAAACAGGCAGGCAGTATCCTGAATCTCACCGGTAATGTAAAGGAACTCTCCGGCAATAGTAGGGGAGCCATACCCATTTCCGATATCTTGATACGTCCGCAGTATCCGGGGGCCTTTGGCCGGCCAGATCTGCAGCAATCCGGTATCGGGATAGATGCCTCGTCGTTGATCGCCTCGCCACTGGCTCACTGTCTGAGAATATGAGAAAGTTGCAAGAAGGAGAAGCAGTGGAGAGAAATAGCGAAGAATATTCATAGAGCAAGTCAGATAAAAATTCAGGGTTATTTTACCGTGGCCCCATTTACTGTTCCTTCATCCGGGGTAAGGAGATACAGTGTTCCATCGGGATTTTCGGCCGTGAGGATCATCCCCTGGGATTCAATTCCGCGGAGTTTCCTGGGAGCCAGATTCACCAGCACGATGACCCTTTTACCAATAAGTTTCTCCGGTTTGAAGTATTTCGCGATGCCTGAAACCACAATCCTGCTGTCAATACCAGTGTCAATTTTCAACCTCAGGAGTTTGTCGGTGTCGGGCACCTCTTCAGCTTCCAGGATGGTGGCAGCGCGGAGGTCGAGTTTGGCGAAATCATCGTAGGAGATTTCCTGCAGAGCCGCGACAAGTAGTGGCTCTGCGGATTGAGCCGCAATGCATTGCGACTCTACTTTTTTGGTGTTGTGGAGCTTCAGGATCTGGGCTTCGATGATTGGGTCGTCGATTTTTTCAAACAGAAGTTCTGCTTTGTTCAATACTTGTCCGGAGGGTAACCAGCTGAGCAAGGAGGCCTCATGCCAGGTGTATTCTGGAAGATTGAACAGTTTTCGCAATTTCCCAGCTGTGAAGGGAAGAAAGGGCTGAGCTACAATAGAGAGTTGTGCGCAGATCTGAAGAGAGAGGTTCAACACGGTTCCCACGCGGTCCCGATCCGTGGTAATCACTTTCCAGGGTTCACTTTCGGTTAGGTATTTATTGCCCAGTCGGGCCAGGTTCATCATGTTGGTAAGTCCTTCCCTGAAACGGAAATGGCGGAGGCTGTCAGCAATTCTATCAGGGATCTGCTTCATCTCTTCCAGGGTAGTGTTGTCGAGGCTGGTCAGCTCGCCCTGAGGAGGCACCTTCCCATCAAAGTATTTCTCTGAAAGGACGAGGGTCCGGTTGATAAAGTTTCCGAAGATAGCGACCAGTTCATTGTTGTTCTTTGCCTGGAAGTCTTTCCAGGTGAAGTCGTTGTCTTTGGTTTCCGGTGCGTTGGAGGTTAATACATACCGAAGTACATCTTGTTTTCCGGGAAACTCCTCCAGATATTCGTGCAACCATACCGCCCAGTTCCGTGAGGTAGAGATTTTCTCATTCTCAAGGTTCATGAACTCGAAAGCGGGTACGTTATCAGGCACTATGTAGGTTCCTTCCCCTTTCAGCATCGCCGGAAAGATGATACAGTGAAACACGATGTTATCTTTGCCGATAAAATGGATGAGCCTGGTTTCCGGGTCTTTCCAGTATTTTTCCCAATCGGGCGTCAGTTCTTTTGTGGCCGATATGTAGCCGATAGGAGCATCAAACCAAACGTACAGCACTTTCCCTTCAGCTCCCTCCACAGGGACTTTGACACCCCAGTCGAGGTCGCGGGTCACAGCCCGGGGTTGAAGCCCCTGGTCGATCCACGATTTGCACTGACCGTATACATTGGTTTTCCAGTCATCTTTATGCCCAACCAGGATCCATTCCCGAAGCCACTCTTCATACTGATCGAGAGGAAGGTACCAGTGTTTTGTCTCTTTCTTCACCGGAGCATTGCCGCTCAATACTGATTTCGGATTGATCAGATCAGTGGCGTTCAGGGAGGAGCCGCATTTCTCGCACTGGTCTCCGTAAGCTTGTTCATAACCGCAAACCGGACAGGTTCCTGTGATGTAGCGGTCGGCCAGGAAACAGCCATTCGCTTCATCATAGTATTGTTCGGAGACCTTTTCGATGAATTCTCCCGCATCATACATCTTCCTGAAAAATTCAGAAGCCGTATCGTGGTGGATCTTATTGGAGGTCCGGGAGTAGATGTCGAATGAGATACCGAATTCAGCAAAGGAACGTTTGATGATCTCGTGATACCTGTCCACGATTTGCTGGGGTGAAACCCCTTCCTGCATCGCTTTGATGGTGATGGGAACGCCATGTTCATCAGATCCGCCAATGAAGATCACATCCTCGCCGTTCATTCGCAGAAAACGTACGTAGATATCAGCCGGGATATATACACCGGCCAGGTGTCCGATATGGAGAGGTCCGTTTGCATACGGCAGTGCCGACGTCACTGTAGTACGTTTGAATGGTTGATGTTCAGATTTCATGATAGAAGGTTTCAATGAATGGCATCCGGAAGGATTGTGGTCATGCGGGGCAAAGATACAAATTTCCGGAGTGGTAATCAGTGGAGGGTCAATCACCCTGCCGAACC
>JAFGNY010000392.1 GCA_016926765.1 Bacteroidales bacterium
ATCCAGGACAAGCAGGTAGGATTGGTTGTCTTCGGAAATGCTTGTGGTGGCAATGCGCAGTTCCGAAGGAGAGATGGCCGGACTAAAAAACCGCGAGTGGGGATAGGTAGGGAGCGGACTGGGTATATAGGATGGGTGTTTGGTGGGATCCTGGGTAAGTTGGATCCCGGGTGAATGGTTTAGTGAGCCAGTATTTCTGAAATTTGGAACGTGAGATTTGGAATTTGGCTGGAATTTGGAATCTGGATTCCGGAGTTTGATCACCGAGTAGCTTCTGTTTTGCCACCGGATATCGGGATTGAATTCGGTCCAGGCAACCAAGCCGTGCGCCACACTGAGAGAACCGGTCTGATAAGCGGCAGCGCGGTATAACCGTTGTGAAACTACGGTTTCCGGAATTCTGTTTCCGGGTTGAAAAGGGATCGCAACCACCTCAGAAACTCCTTCGTTGGAAATGCGGAGCGCTACCAGGGTGGAATCGTTGAGAAACTGAGGCCGGTCGTAAGAAGAATAATTGCTCGGATCGAGCTGCGTGATACGGTACATCGGGGTCTTCCAGGTGGCATCCTCCTCGGCTTGCCAACTGCGTAGCAGCGATTCCATCGTTTCTCGGTACAGCCTGTTTTTCCATTTCCCTGTTTTTGCCCGGATGCCACTGTTGAAGGGCACTACCATGAAGGGGTATTTGGCTACCCGGTCGAGGGTTTGGTCCCACAGCTCCCAGCCGTATTGCTGCCGCGACGAAGCGACCAGAAAATAGCCCAGGGTATAATTGTCGGGAATGAAGGTCTTATAGGATCCAAGAGTGGCTTGATCGAAGGAGTAGATCCCTTTTTGCAGAAGTTGAGCCCTGAGCGGGGCAGCGAACGATGGCATCCGGCCCCGGCCGCTGCTGGAAAGCGCTGTTTCAGTTACCGTGGCATCGCCCTCCAGAAACCAGGAAGGGAGATATAACCCAAGGATCGCTCCGGTTGCTTGTTCTCCAAACAGATAATAAAGAGCTTTGGTGAATCCCTGGTTCATTTTGCTCACCTGGACTGCATGTCGGTATTCGTGGATCGCAAGTTGTTCGATCCAGGGCTCGGGATAGATATCGGGTGGCGGACAAGGATACAGCTCAATACGACGGGGAGCCCAGATGGTGATGCCATTGGAAACTACCGAGCCGGGATGGAAAATAAAGGGCATGCGGGGAACCCGTGTTTGGAGGGTGTTGGTTTCGGCTTTGGCGATCAGATGAAGCGCTGTGGCTAATTCGTCGGTCATATTCTCCAGATGCCGGGGGAAGATGATCTGAAAGGAGTCGGTTTTCAGTTGCATCCAGCGGTATGATGCTGGATCCTGGCCGGTAGAAAAATACTGGGCATGCAGGGAGAGGCTGCTTGTAATCAACAGAAAGCAATATAGGATTCCTTTTTTCAAATTTTTTTCACGGAAAGGTTTGCTAAATTATCGATAATTCTCTAATTCATTCATTGGAGCTCATCCGGCACCTGTAATTCATAAAAATCTCCTATTTTTGGTTAGAATTCGCACACCATACGTTATGCTTGATAATATCATCAAATTTTCCATTAAAAATAAACTGGTTATTGGGCTTCTGACTCTTGCCCTGATAGCCTGGGGGATTTATAGTTTTATCCGTCTCCCGATTGACGCTGTTCCCGATATCACCAACAACCAGGTTCAGGTGATCACAATCTCTCCATCCCTGGCACCTCAGGAGATTGAGCAGTTCATCACCTTCCCGGTGGAGGCAGCCATGGCAAATATCCAGGATGTAACGGAGATCCGGTCTCTTTCCCGTTTTGGACTTTCGGTGGTTACGATTGTCTTTAAAGACCAGGTGGACGTCATGCGGGCCAGGCAGATCGTCGCCGAACAGATTTTGATTGCTGCCCAGCAGATCCCGGCCGACTATGGCACGCCCGAAATGATGCCTGTCACCACCGGGCTTGGAGAAATCTACCAGTATGTTCTTGAACCGAAACCGGGCTATGAGGATTACTACTCACTCTACGACCTGCGGACGATTCAGGATTGGATCGTAAAACGGCAATTGGCAGGCATTCCGGGTGTTGTGGAAATAAGCTCCTTCGGGGGTCTGCTGAAACAGTATGAAGTAGCGATTGACCCAAAACATCTGGTAGGGATGAATATCACCATCCCTGAGATTTTTAACGCGCTTGAGAATAACAACCAGAACTCAGGGGGGAGTTATATAGAGAAACGGCAGGAGGCTTATTACATCCGTACCGAAGGTATTGTAAAAGATATCAGCGATATCGAGAAGATTGTGGTTAAAGAGGTAAACGGACTTCCGATCACGATCAGCGATGTAGCGACAGTGAAAGTTGGTTCCGCTCCCCGGTTTGGCGGGATGACCAAAGATGGAAAAGGTGAGGCGGTAGGAGGGATCACGCTGATGCTGAAAGGAGCCAACAGTGCTGAAGTGACAAACCTGGTAAAAAAACGCATCCGGATGGTGGAGAAAATTCTTCCTCCCGGATTGGATATCAAGCCATATCTCGACCGATCTCTCCTCATCCAGAAGACGATCAGAACAGTAACGAGAAACCTGATTGAAGGGGGATTGATCGTGATTTTTGTCCTGGTACTCCTCTTGGGAAATATGCGATCGGGGTTGATCGTAGCCTCTGTCATCCCACTCTCCATGCTTTTCGCCATCGCATTGATGAACATATTTAAGGTGTCGGCCAACCTGATGAGCCTGGGAGCTATCGACTTCGGTTTGATTGTCGATGGAACGGTCATCGTGGTGGAGGGAATCATGCATCAACTACAAAAGCATTTCAACCTGCAGCACCTCGACCAGCAAAAGATGGATGAAACGGTGTTCAAGGCA
>JAFGNY010000071.1 GCA_016926765.1 Bacteroidales bacterium
ATGATCATTCCCAAGTTATTCGGTGAGGGTGGGTACTGGAAAACCTATGATTGGAATGCAGCCGCGGAACTGGGCATGAAAGAAGCAGGTCTGGATTATTCAGGCTCCTACGGATTTATAGAAACCAGGATGTACTGGCCGATCAACCATATGGTGTCGCCTAAGGAAAATGCCTTGAAGTGTGAGGATTGTCACGATCCCAAGGCAGGCCGGCTGGATTGGAAAGCTCTAGGGTATCAGGGCGACCCGGCGAAAAGTGGAGGCAGGAAATTATAGCTTTTCTCACGATGCATACATCTCAGTAAACAGCGATGGAAAGCCAGAATCCTCAGCCCGGGAAGAGATCCGCAGAGATTGAAACCCTTAGCCAGCGGGTTGCCGAACTTGAAAACCAGCTTTCGAAATACCAGCAGACTGAACAAGTTGTCGTCGAAAGTGAAGTCCGTTTCCGGGAATTGTTTCAAAACATGCGAAGTTGTGTGGCCATTTACAAGGCTGTGGATGAAGGGAACGACTTTGAATTTCTGGATTTTAACCGGGCTGGCGAAAAAACCGAAAAAATCACCAAAGAGGAGGTAATAGGGAAACGGGTTTCAGACGTGTTTCCCGGAGTCAGGGATTTTGGTCTTCTTGATGTGTTTCAACGGGTTTGGAAGACGGGAACTCCAGAGCACCATCCAATATCGCAATACAAAGATGGCCGTATTGCCGGTTGGCGGGAAAACTACGTATACAAACTTCCATCAGGTGAGATTGTAGCCTTGTATGATGATGTGACGGAGCGCAAACAAGCGGAAGAGACACTGCTAGAGAGTGAAGAGAGGTTCAGAAACCTTTTTGAGAACTCTACAGTGGGTAAATCGTTGACCAAGCTGGATGGTTCCATCAATGTCAACAAAGCCTTCTGCAATATTACAGGGTATTCCAGAGAAGAACTAACAACAATCAGCTGGATGGAAATCACCCATCCGGATGATGTTCAGGTTTCCAACGATATCATTAAGGAGTTAATTAGCGGAAAGATCAATGTTAGGCGTTTTGAGAAAAGATATATCCATAAAAAAGGCTCGTTTGTCTGGGTGGATGTATCTACCTATCTTCAACGGGACAGAAATGGGAATCCCCAGTTTTTTATCACCTCGATCCTGGACATCACTGAACGAAAAAAATCTGAAGATGAGCTTCAACGGCTGAAAGCCAATCTGGAAATGGAAGTAGCTGAAAAAACCAGGGAATTACAGCTCCGAATCAGTGAACTGGAACGCTATCATGATGCGACGGTCGAAAGGGAATTCAGAATAAAGGAGTTAAAAGATGAAATAGACCGGTTAAAAAGAGACAAAGCATGAAAACGAACCGGCTCTCCTGGCTGTTGGCTTTATGGTTGCCGCTATCGGCTTTCATGATCTCAGCTCAACAACTCGTGCTGGGTCAACCATCCGATTCGTTTCAGGATACCATCATCATCGCTTCGGAACCGGACTATCCGCCCTATTGTATCGTTGAGGAGAACGGTGAAGCCGCGGGGTTTTCTATCGACCTCTTCAAAGCCGTGGCAAAGGAAGCCGGACTCAAAATCAGGATAAAAGTGGGTATCTGGAACCAGATCAAGAAAGATCTGGCCGAAGGGCAAATTAATGCGCTTCCCCTGGTGGGAAAAACTCCTGAGCGTGAAGAGCTTTTCGATTTTACCATGCCCTATCTTTCCCTGCATGGCGCCGTATTTGTCAGAAAGGGAACCAGAGACATCCATTCCATCACGGATCTGAAGGGGAAAAGTGTCGTCGTGATGGAGGGAGATAATGCAGAAGAATTTGTACGCCGGGAACATATCTCAGATCATGTGGTTACAACCAAAACGCTTTCTGATGCCTTTTATGCTGTAGCTGAGGGGAATCATGATGTCGTTGTATCGCAACGAATTCTGGGCCTTGAATTGTTAAAGGACCTGGGAATCAAGAATGTAGTTCCATTGGATTTTCATCTCCCCGAATTCCGCCAGGATTTTTGTTTCGCGGTAAAAAAGGGGGATACTGCCCTTCTTTCCCGGCTGAACGAAGGACTATCCATCATCATTGCGAACAAAACCTTTGAACGTATCCGTTATCGGTGGTTTGGCCCAAGATTTAAAGAGGAAATTGCCTTTGAGGATATTCTGCGAATTTCCCTGTTTACCATTCTTCCGGTGATCATAATTTTTTCAGTTATTGCTATTTTCATCCTTCGGAAAGAGGTAAAGCGGAAAACCAGGGTTTTAAAGAGGGAGATCGCAGAGCACGAAAAAACGCTGGAAGCACTTCAGGCGAGTGAAGAGAAATACCACGGGATGATCCTGAATCTGATGGAAGGTTTCTATAGCGTTAGTCTGGATGGAACTCTTCTGGATCACAACACGGAATTTGCCAGATTATTGAAACTGGATCCTGATAAAAATCATGCCGGAATCAACCTTCCGGATTTTTGGCAGGACCCCGCTGAAAGAGAGACATATATCGATGAGATTCAAAGGCATGGATTTATACGAAACTATGAAATCTCGGCAAAGTGTGCCGATGGTGAGCAACGAGTGTTTCTTGCCAGCGCACGGATTGTGAAAGATAAAGAGGGAAAACCGTTGACTATTGAAGGCAGTTTTCTGGATATCAGCCTTCGTAAAAAAGCCGAAAAGGAGTTGCAAAACCTTAAAAACCAGCTTGAAGAGACCGTGGATGAACGTACTGCCCAACTTCAGGAAAAAATAGAGAAACTCAATCAAAGCGAAAAAGCCATGCTTTTCATGGTTGAAGATCTGAATCATCTGACGGCTGAATTGCAGGAGGAACGACGTAAACTGCTGATATCTAACCAGGAGCTTGAAGCATTTACCTATTCTGTTTCTCATGATCTGCGGGCGCCTTTGCGTGCCATCGACGGTTATGGTAATTTTTTAATGGAGGATTATAGCGAAAAGCTTGGTGAAGAAGGGAAACGGTTTATTGGTATCATCCGGGGAAACGCTGTAAAAATGGACCGGCTGATCTCAGATCTGTTGAGCTTGTCGCGGATTTCCCGGGCCGATATCAACCTAACCAGGGCGGAGATCCATCTTATCGCGCTATCCATGTATCATGAAATAGCGACTGAAGAGGAGAAGAAAGAGGTTGAAATCCATATCGGAGAAACGCCACCGGTTTATTGTGATGTGACCCTGATGAAGCAGGTATGGCAAAACCTGCTCAGTAATGCCCTCAAATACAGTTCAAAATCGGCCATTAAAAAAATTGAAATCAACGCCACAGAGCGTGATAAAGAGGTCATATTTTCTATCAGGGATTATGGGGCCGGCTTCGATGATCAGTATAAAGACAAACTTTTCGGTGTCTTTCAACGGTTACACAGCGAGGCTGAATTTCCGGGAACCGGAGTAGGACTGGCCATTGTGAAACGCATCATTCAGCGTCATGGAGGAAGAGTATGGGCTGAAGGAAAGAGCGGCCAGGGAGC
>JAFGNY010000393.1 GCA_016926765.1 Bacteroidales bacterium
AGTGGCAACAGCTACCTTCTGCCCGGCCGCAACATTGGAGGCTCCACACACGACAGGAAGTAATTCTGGACCCCCGACAGATACTTTTGTCAGACTCAGATGGTCTGAGTTTGGATGAGGTTTGCATTCAACCACCTCGCCGATAATGACTCCCTTAAGCCCGCCTCTGACACTTTGCCATTCCTCCATACTTTCCACCTCAAGCCCGCACCCGGTCAGCATCTCTGCAACTTCTGCGGGAGAGAGATCAACAGTCAGATACTGTTTCAGCCATTGATATGAGATTTTCATTGAGCGGTTCTGTTAAAAAGACAAAATTAGGGATAAAATCCTAATGTCAGCTGATAAGCCCCCAGTTATGCTCGTATTTGTGAATCAACCGCAGGTGCTGGCACAGTCGTTGATTTTCGGGAAGTTCGAGTGCGGGATCCTTTTCGATGATTTCGGCAGCCAGGTTCCGACTGTATTTCAGTATTTTTTCATCTTTCACAATATCAGCGATCTTCAGATCCAGGATGCCGCTTTGCTGAGTTCCGTCGAGGTCACCCGGCCCACGCAGCTGAAGATCAGTCTCCGCAATCACAAATCCGTCGGAGGTATGTACCATCGTCTGGATTCGTTTCCGGGCATCGTTTGTCAGCTTATCCGAAGTCATCAGGATACAGAAGGACTGATCGGAGCCACGGCCTACCCTTCCACGCAACTGGTGCAACTGGGAGAGGCCAAAGCGTTCGGCATTTTCGATCACCATGACCGACGCGTTTGGGATATCCACCCCTACTTCAATGACCGTAGTAGCGATCATGATTTGGGTTTGTTTCCTGATAAACCGTTGCATTTCAAACTCTTTATCGGCAGGTTTCATCTGTCCATGGACGATACTGATCGCAAATTCAGGCAACGGGAACTCCCTGACTACGGCATCATAGCCCTCCATCAGGTTTTTGAGATCCATCGTTTCTGATTCATTGATCAGAGGATAGACGATATAAACCTGGCGCCCCTCTTTAATTTTCTTTTTCAGGAATCCGAAAAGTTCAAGACGTCTGGATTCAAATGCATGGCGTGTGATCACCGGTTTACGGCCGGGGGGCATTTCATCGATGACGGAAGCATCCAGATCCCCGTAGAGAGTCATTGCAAGGGTGCGCGGGATCGGAGTGGCGGTCATGACCAGGATATGAGGCGTGATCTGATTCTTTTCCCAAAGCTTTGCCCGCTGGGCTACACCAAAGCGATGCTGCTCATCAATGACAACGAATCCAAGGTTTTTGAACTGAACATACTCTTCCAGTAAGGCATGTGTCCCTACCATGATATGGATCCCGCCACCAATAAGCCCCTCCTGGATCTCCTTCCTGTCTGAAGTTTTCGTTGAACCAGTTAAGAGGCGAAGCTCTACACCCATTCCTGTGACCATTTTTGTGATCGTATGGTAGTGCTGGGTGGCTAAAATTTCAGTGGGAGCCATAAGGCACGACTGGTACCCGTTGTCTAGTGCGATTAGCATGGTCATCAGGGCTACCAGGGTTTTTCCGCTCCCGACATCGCCCTGAAGCAGTCGGTTCATCTGTTTGCCTGACCCCAGGTCGGCACGGATCTCTTTGATGACCCGTTTTTGTGCTCCTGTGAGTTCAAAGGTAAGATGGTGCTTGTAAAACCGGTTGACATGTTCACCAACATGAACAAACGGATGCCCCTCTTGTCTGTTCAGGCGAAGGTATTTCTGTTGCAGCAGCCGAAGCTGAATGAAAAAAAGCTCTTCAAATTTCAGTCTGGCCTGTGCCCTTTTCAGCTTGTCGGGACTTTCAGGGAAATGGATATTGACGAAGGCTTCCTGCCGGGGGATCAGCTTCAGGGATTTCAGGATCTCTTCGGGGATCGTTTCGGGGACATAAAACCTATCCAGAAGCAGGAGGTTTTTCATAAGTTTTGAGATTCCTCTGCTGTCAAGTCCTTTCGATTTCAGTTTTTCAGTGGAAGAATAAAGGGGTCTTAAGAGTTCACCAAGCGGAGGAGGTTGCACGTCGGGGATCTCCAGTTCTGGGTGTGCAATATTCCATCGACCGCCGAAACGGGTCGGTCGTCCGAAAATGATATATTCCTTTCCGGGGATCAGTTTATCTGCAACCCACCGATGCCCTTTAAACCAGACAAGTTCCATTGTGCCTGAAGGATCTGCAACGGTGGCTATCAATCGTTTAGACCGCGGGGGGCCAAGTGTCTGGACTGATTTAATCACCGCTTTAACCTGGATAAAAGAGAGTTCTTCGCGGATTTCGGCTATCCGGTAAAACCGGCTTCTGTCGATATAACGAAAGGGGAAACAGGATACTAATTCGCCGAAGGTAGTAACATGCAATTCCTTACGAAGGAGGTCCCCCCTTACAGGTCCTACTCCTTTCAGGTACTCAATTGGTGTAGATAAAAATGGTTGAATCGCCCCCAACTTTTTTAAAATACCCCCCCCTCACGGGTTAGTATTCCCACAGGCCTTCCTCAAATTCGAAAATCTGGTTTTTGGCGCGTTCTGATTCCAGCAGGGCATCCACGCCAGTGGCGTATTGTGAAATCTGGCGGTCATATACATTTTCGAATTTTGTGATGTAGCTGGAGAAGATCCTTTTTGTAAAGGCATCGTCGTAACTCATCCTGCCGGCTGAACCATTTTTCATGTTAAAGATCTCGTTGTGAGCAAAGATATTCCGGCATTCGGGGAAGTAAACCCAGAACAGCTTAATATCTCCACGGTATTCTCCCTGATCAGTATAACTGGCCATCAGAGGGCATATTCCCAGGATCCTCACCTCGAAGACTGATCGCTGTTTATCAAAAAACCAGTCCTCCTTGATCATAAATTTTTTCACATCAGAGTCGTAAAATGGTTTGGTAAGGGTGGTATCAAATTCACTGCCGTCGGGCCTCTTAATCGTAACTTTTTCAGGTTGTTCCAGGTTATCCATTACCTCTTTGAAGGTAATGGGGTACAAGAACTCATCATTGGTTGTAGAGTAAGCGGTGATTATCCCCTCTCGGAGACCATCCATCATCACCCGTACCAGGCTTTTCCAACCTGCCTGAGGTTGTTCGGGGTAGTAATAGGGAAGATTGATTTTTTCACGCATATCGACGGTTCTCCAGATCCGTTTTGTCCAAACAACATCAGCTTCCCGCAGGTAGACATAGGGAATTGGCTGTAACTCGACAATCGCAGATTTATCGAAGATACCATCCCTTGGGGGGGCTTCAAGAACCTGTCCGAAAGAGGTCAGTTTTAATCCCGTGAAACACGTGGCTATTAAAACGATGCTGAGCAATTTTTTCATGGGGTCTCCCTTATCTGAGGATATTAATTGATCTTTAAACTTATAGCGGAGATATTCCGGTCACCATCGGGACCTCGTACCACAATATCTTCAAACCAGATCCGCTTATTCTTTTTGGCATCCTGAATGATCCTGGTAATATCAGGGGTTAACCGATTCCCCTGCACGGGCGTCTCCGATATATAACCGGCATTATCAGTAACGAATGTATAGGATATGACTGTAAACCGAAGGTCGAAATCAAACCAGGCCGGCATTTCAGCAACAAGGTAGGGTGCGGCTAAAAGAATGCTTTTGGAGACCATCCCATCGCTTCTCCCTCCGATGGTAGCGATCGGGTCGGGAACGGTTTTGAGTCTGAAGGGGCTTGATCCCATGCTTTTTGACTTCCCTGAAAATATCGCATTCACCGTGATGACAGCTTCGTTTACCCCTTTGGGCAAATCATAAACTATCCAGTTCGCCCCATCAGGCCTGATTTTTCCGGCGGAGATAGAAGGAATGACCCGTTCAGGGCCTCCGGGAACCGTGATGGAGACCGGGTTTTCAACCCCGATATAGAAGACGTTCATCTTGGTTGGAGAGATCGTAAGGGCAGGCCGCGCAACAATATATTCATCCTTGAAGTGAAACGACATCGTATCGCCCAGGGGGCTGATGATTTTTATGATCCCGGCGAATCGTTTCAGGCCTTCTGAAGTAGCAGGCAATTTTAGAATTACGACACCTTCAGTCCCTGAAAGCGGTGTGGCGCTCCGGAAATTACCCGGTGTCAGTGTATCAGCGCCGAACAGATAGTACACATCCGGGTTCTGTTTGGTATCATAGGCTGCAACCAGGATTTCAGCCTGGTACTCTTCTCCGATGAACACATAATTGGACTTTGGAATCACTTTTGCCTTGATCTCGTCAAATTTCCAGTCCTCCGCTGTAATAGAAGCCATGAGGTTGTTGACCACATCAAATTCAGCATTCAGCACTTCTGCCTTGAGCTCATTCAGAATGGTAACCGTTGCTGCCAGAATGGTCCGGTAGAAGTTATGCATCTGCCAGTTTTGCTCTCTCCCCTGTGCATTATAATAAGGGCCATCCGTTTTCAGTCCGATTTGAATGACGTTCCGGTATTTGGGGTCCACAAGGTTCAGCATCTCCTCCCGGTAGGAATCAATCCGATGCCGCAGAGTTGCCGCCCTGCAGTTGGTACCGTCCTGTGACTGACCAATAAAATACTGCGTGGGTGTATCGTAGTTGTCTTTCCTGGCTGCATCGGCCAGTTTCACGTTCCCAGCTTCCTGGATTGTCTGCAATCTCTCCGTTTCAGCAACTACTCCAAACTTCAATGAATCGATATAATTAATCAGGTTTTCGGAAAGGGTTTGAGCCGCTTGTGCCTTCTCCCAGTAAGGGCCAACCTTATCAGGGGCCATGAGATACTGTGCTTTGAATTTGTTGTAGGAAGCATCCAGTTTCTGGGAGAAGTTTTGATTTGTGTTTTCCATCGTTTCATTGACGACCACAAATGCCTCTAAGATCTCTTTCGAAACATTCAATGCCAGAAGAGCTGTAAGAACCAAATACAGCATCCCGATCATTTTTTGCCTCGGTGTCTCCTTATATCCAGCCATTAATTTATTCGTTTTTTAGGTGAATCTCCGACTTTGTTACCCTTACTTATTCGGATTAACATTC
This sequence comes from Bacteroidales bacterium, assembly GCA_016926765.1. Classification (GTDB taxonomy): domain Bacteria; phylum Bacteroidota; class Bacteroidia; order Bacteroidales; family FEN-979; genus QYOJ01. The sequence goes on from JAFGNY010000393.1 coordinate 5,016, forward strand.
ATAGCTGACAGCATGTTGCCATACACTTTATTCAGGGCTGCAACATTTTGAGTCAGTGTATTGACCTCTTCTTTAAACCTGCCAGTTCGTTCTACTGATTCATTCATATTGGTAAGGAACTGGGAGATAGAATCGTGCATTTGTCCGGTAGCGTCCACCTGTTTGGTAGTAGCCTGAAGTTGCTCAACTACGGCTGTATTGAGGGCGGCAAGATTTTCTTTATACTGACCAGAATTGACGGCCGACTCATCAAGGTTCTGAACCAGTTGACGGAGTACCTGATTAAACCGGTTGGTATGTTCCATCTGTTCATTGGAATTCTGCAGATTAAGTTCATACAATGCATTGAGCGCAGCCAGGTTGCTGGAGATTTTTTGCAATTGGTCATTGTAATGCTCCCCGTGGGTTGCGGTCTGATTTAATGCAGCGGTTGTTTTCGAGAGAATTTCCGCCGATTCGTTGTATTTTTCAACAAACTTGTTCGAGCTGGAAGCCAGGTTCGAAAGGCTTGAATTCAGATCCTTGTTCAGGTTGGCCTCTTCATTCAGTGTTTCTGCAACCCGGGCATAGGCACCGGACAGGGTGGCTGCGTTTTGGGTTGCGGCCTGCATAGAATGGAGTTGGGCTTCCGAAGCAGATGAAGCCTCCATCAGGGTTTGTGCAGTTTTGCTATAGGATGATGTCAGTTCGGAGACCGATGAAGTGGCTTGTTTCAAGCTGTTCACATACTGGTCGTTTGCTATGGAAGCATTACTCACGTTGGAGAGCTGAGCTGTTGTTTCCGATAAACTTCGCAACCCTTTTCCCAGACTCTCGACCAGTTCGGGGCCTATTTTAGCCTTTTCAAGCATGTCGTCCAATTCCTGGGTAACAGTAACATTTGGTTTACCTTCATCATCTACCCCTCCATGATAAATTCCGCCTAACTGTGGATAAACGAGGCTCCAGTCGGGTTCGACGTGAGGTGGTTCAAATGCTGAAAAGAAAAAGATGATCGACTCCGTTCCAAGACCTATGATCAGCATGATATCTGCTCCCGTGTAATGGTTGATCTTGAAAAGGGCTCCAATGATAACGACGGATGCGCCCCATCCGTAAAGCTTCGACATGAAGTTCCTGTAACCTCTTGTTCTTACTAATTGCATTAAACCCATTGTGTTTCTGTATTTAAGTTAGGTTGGTTAAACTATCGTGTTATTTATAAACTTTCGAGGCACGGGCAGGATTATCATCTTTCTGACGTCCAAGGTAATTCTGAACACACCGGAATCCCACATAGCATTTCGCTGTATCCTGGTATTCATAGGCCCGGGTGGATACTCTCAGGTAATAGGCCACATCTTTCCATGATCCTCCGCGGACCACTTTCCTCTTGAGGGCAGGAGGATCAGCGTCTTTGGCGTTATACTGATAATCAGGATTGAGGTCCCAGGCAAAATTGTATGAAGACGGGTGAAAAGCTGAGTTGGTCCATTCAGCTACGTTGCCCGACATATCGTACAATCCGAAATCATTGGCCGGGTAATGGGCAACAATGACCGTTTGTGCGCCACCATCATCGATATAATCACCCCGCAGGGGTTTGAAGTTTGCCAGGAAACATCCTTTGTCGTTTCTGGTATAGGGACCACCCCACGGGTACGGGTTCCCATCGTAACCGCCACGTGCTGCCCATTCCCATTCAGCTTCTGATGGGAGACGGAAGTCGCTGATAGCGGTCTCGCCTTTCTTGCCATAGAGAAAGCTGTTCTTGAGTTGGGTTCTCCACACGCAAAATGCTTTTGCCTGTTTCCAGTTAACACCTACAACGGGATAATTGTCATAGGCAGGGTGCCAGAAATACTTTTCAGTACTGGGATCATTGAATGAGTAAACATAATCATGGATCCAGCAGAGGGTATCCGGATAAACGTTGATCACCTCTTTACGGACATATACAGAGCGGTCTTTCAATCCTTGCGGACGGTTTGCCAGTCCAGCATCCTTGATATCTCCACCTTGCGAATAATCTTTTGCCGCTGCAGCCTTCAGGTCGACAAAATAATATTCATAGTACAATTTCCTGGTATCAATCTCTTTTCTTCTGAAGAATCTCTCTTCTTCAGGAAGATACATGTCAGCCAATGCATCGCGTACATCCTGCTCTTCGGAATCCCATTCAAGTTTCGTCTCCCAGTTCAGGAAAGGAGGATCATAAACTTCCCCGGTCTTGGTATTTTCTGATACCAGAAAAAGATCCGGCTGAACTTCACCAAGGATACGCCGAGCAATGGAATCCCTGACCCAAAATACAAACTGACGGTACTCATTGTTGGTGATCTCTGTCTGATCCATATAAAAAGACTGGACAGTCACTGTCTTTGCATTGTTGATCTGGGTGTACAGGACATCTTCATCGCCGATACCCATGGTGTAACTACCCATGGGGATATAGACCATGCCAAAGGGGTCTGGCTGGTAGTACCGTTTTCGGTTTTTCACCCCTGTGAGTTCCCCGCTACCTGAGTTTCCGCAACTTCCCAGGAAAAGGAGTAAGACGAAATAGATGAGCAGTCTTTTCATTTTTTGGCTGATTAAATGATGAAAAATAACGCTGCGTATTTAGGTTTAGTATTTATTTTCGCTTAAAAGTCCAAATAAAAGGGCAAAGATATACAAAAAAAATTATAGGAATCGTGTGTTTTTATACCTCTTCCTGTATTTTTCTACCTCTATTTTAAAGCAATATCCCAGCATCACTTCAATGCTCCCGCTATTGTACCGGCTCAGAGCAGAAGTGTTGATATCATAGGATATCCCCACATGAAAGCTTTTTATATTCGCGCCAACCAGCACCGCAATAGCGTCCTGGAAACGATATTCCAGACCGCCCCAGAACTTTTTATTGTAGGCAACCAGAGCGGCGATATTAAACGTAAACGCAGCTCCGTCATAAACAAAAATAGCAGAAGGCTTAATTTCAAAACTGGGATGATTTGGAAGCATCCAGTTATACCCTCCTGTAAGATAATAGGTTCTCCGCTGCTGGTAATAGGAGTTCTTGGCTTTTGACTGAAACAGTTGTCCGGACGATAGACCGATGTAATATTTATCAGGCACTTCGTAGTACACTCCCAGGTCGGCATCGATCGTGAGATCCGTTTTTTCACCGGATTCCTCAAATACAGGATCATTGGGATCTATGACATGTCCTTCGAATTTTGAGAAGTCAATCCTGTAATTCATCAGATTCGCCTGGATCCCCGCTGAAAACTCCCCTGCGCCAAGATCCATCCGGAAAGCATATCCGATTTTTACGCCGATGTTATTGAAAAATCCGATCCTCTCCGACAGAATACTCCCTCCCAGGGCTCCGTGCAGAAACTTTACCGGAGCGTCAACCGTCAGAAAGATTGATTCCGGAGCAATTTTATTGCCTTCATTATCTTTAAATCCCATCCATTGCTCACGGATTAACCCATTTACACAGATGCCTCCAGTACTTCCGGCATATCCGGGGTTAAACGTCATCTGGCTGAACATATATTGAGTTAAAACCGGCAGCTGTTGGGTTCTAGCAAAAGGGGGAAAAAGAAAGGCAGCGATCAGGACAAAACCCACCCGGAGAAAAGAAAGAGGCAAAGTCAGGTTGCTTTTATATGTCGTGTTTTCGAGAATCAATAGTACAGGTTGTTAGGGTAGCTAAAAAGCACGTAAAAGTATTAAAAAAAATAGAATCGAAATGATATCCTCAAATTTACTACAAAAAAATAACTTTGCACCCCTTTAAATCCGTTTCATCATGGCATTCTTTCTTCTCAAAGAAAAACCTTTTTCCAGGAAATGGTTTCTCAGCTATAGTCTGATCGTCATCGGGTCGTTTATTCTGGCATCCGGTTTTGTTCTCTTCATCACCCCGTATAAGATTGTCCCGGGAGGTGTTTATGGGATCTCAATCGTCCTTCACTATCTTTTCGGAACGCCGGTTGGGCTCGTAGCTTTATGTTTTGATATTCCCTTAACGCTGATTGGGCTTAAAATATTGGGTCCCCGTTTCGGTTTTAAAACGGTTCTCGGATTTTCCCTCACTGCGGTCTTCAACGATACACTCACTTATTTCTGGGGATATCGCCCGCTGGTGGAAGGCGACGCATTGTTATCTTCCATTTTTGGAGGGGTGTTGATCGGCCTTGGATTAGGCCTGATATTTAAATCCAAGGCAACCTCCGGCGGTTCGGACATTGTTGCCATGATCATCAACAAATACACGAAGATCCCTTTAGGTCAGTTGATGATCCTGGTCGATTCCGTGATTGTGCTCTTCGGTCTCGCTGTATTTCAGGACTGGAAAGTCCCGTTGTACTCGTGGATCGTCATCTTTATTTCCGGGAAGGTTATTGACGTGGTGATGGAAGGATTGAGTTATGATAAGAGCCTTTTTATCATCTCCGACAAACACGAAGAGATCCGCGAAAAGATTATCAACAACCTGAACCGGGGAGGAACGTATCTCGACGGGAAGGGCATGTACAACATGACTGACCGGAAAATCATTTTTACGGTGGTTAGTCGCAGGGAATTAGCTCTTTTACAAGAATATATACATAAAATTGATCCCAAAGCCTTCATGACGGTCATTGATGCCACCGAGATTCTTGGCGAAGGGTTCCGCTCCCTGAAGGAAAAGCTGTCGGATTGAACAAGCGGACAAGGGGACAAGCGGACGAGCGGACGAGCGGACAAGTGAGAAGTGAAATGGTGAAACTGCTTACTGCCTAGTGCCTACTGCCAACTGCCAACTTGCATCCGGTATCCGGTATCCGGTATCCTGCCCACTGCCCATTAGAAATACTTGTGTATCAGCTTGACCACATCGTTGGCGTTTGCCCAGATCAGGAGGCCGAATAGCAATACCATTCCCACGACCTGTGCATATTCCAGGAATTTATCGCTTGGTTTGCGCCGGAAGATGATTTCATACAGGAGGAAAAGCACATGGCCTCCATCCAATGCAGGTATTGGAAGAACATTCAGCACCGCTAGCATAATGGAAAGGAAAGCGGTCATTGACCAAAAAGCCTGCCAGTCCCAGACAGCCGGGAAGAAATTACCGATAGCAATAAAACCGCCAACCGATTCATACGCCTTTTCCTGCGAAAACAAGAGTTTGATCGATTTCAGGTAGTTGCCGGTCCCTTCATAGGCTTTGACTATTCCGGCAGGTATTGCCGTGATGATAGTGTATTTTTTTTCGTGGAAGGTCAGGAAATCAGCCGGCGGTTTCGGATAGATACCCAAAAAGCCGGCGGCAGGAACCTCTACGGGGAGGACCAGTGTGTCGTTGTCTCTTAACAGGGTAACCCGTATCAGCTCATTTTTATGATGCTGCACCTGGTCCCTGAACTGGTCAAAGAAAATCATCAGGCTGTCATTTATCCCGATAATCCGGTCCTCTTTCAGGATGCCTGCCCGTTTTCCCTGCGAATCATTCGTGAAAGCTCCCACAACAAAAGGAATCCGGACTGAGATAAAATCCGGGGTTTTATGTTTGATCAGTTTGGCGATAGCCCCGGCCGGAATTTGAACTTCAACCGGTTCGCCGTTCCGGATCACCTGGATGGTTTTAGCCTCTTCCAGGATAATGGTTTTCGGAATATCAATAAAATCCTCTACTACCATGTTATCGACTGAAAGGATCTGGTCCCCGTTCCTGAGCCCCATCTCGTACCCAAGCGAATCGACGGTGATCCCGTATTTGACCTCATTGGTAGGCA
>JAFGNY010000394.1 GCA_016926765.1 Bacteroidales bacterium
AACCATCCTTTTCAACAACAAAATTCACAAAAACCCTTCGCTGAATACCTAATTCCTTTGCCTCTTCGGGATATTTGATGTTCGCACCAAGGTATTCATACAAGGCTGTTTCTCCGCCAGGGAAGGTCGGATTCTCCTCCACGACAGTAAAGACCTCTTCTTCCTTGGGTTGTTCAATTACCTGTGGTTTCTCTTCCACGATCTCAATCTCGGGTTCTTCATCCGGTACTTCTGTATTTCCCTGATCGGCCAGCAGGTCCTGTTTACCAAAATCTGATTCAACGGCCGTGTCTTCCACCACTACAGGGGCGGTAAATTTTACCTTTTCCTGCAGGGCTTCAGGCGGCGGGGGAGGCGGCGGGGGAGGTGGAGCCTCCTCCTGCGGAATATCGAGCATTTCGGCGCCTACATTCATCTCCTCCTTAAGGATCTTCCCTTCGTTGACAACAGCCGTGATAATGGGGTAAGCAACCACCCCGGCCATCACCAGGAATGAAAAGATCATGGAGACGATGATGTACTTCTTGTATTTCTTCCGTAGCATATAGGCACCATAGGTCTTGTTTCGGTTCCGAAAGACCATCTCTTCTAACGATTCTGCATGGTCGCGATGTGGTGTCATAGTCTTTTGCGTTTAAAAATGAAACGTAACCTATTTTTCTCTGACCTGAATCTTCGGGTAGGTAGTCAGCGGAGTTCCTGCACGTACCCCCTGGATCATCATCGATTCAACCTGTCCGATATCTACTATGGCATAACTGGCAATATTGCAAATGGCCATTTCATCAATGATATTCACAATATCCTTATACCTTGCTGCGGTATCGGCTTTGATCAGTACAATGGGACCCTGCTTATCATCGAACTTCATTTGTTTGATGGTATTCTCAAACGTGGTATCGGGAACGATGATCTCTCCTTTTATCCGCTTATCCCGGTATTCATAGATTTTGGTGAACAACTCCCTGTTCCGGTCGAGCAACATTTTGCGGATTCCGTCTTTGCTGAAATCGCTCTTGATCAACTGGGGCATTTGTTTATCAGGTGTTGCCTGGCCATTGTAATAGTAGACCTCATCATTTCCCGAAAGTAAAATGTTCAGGGTTCTTTCTGCAGAGATCTTGGGGGCCGTTTTTTCATCCTGTTTCTGATCCTTTTCCGGCATAGTGATCACCATCACTTTTGCTTTGGCAAACGCAGTAGTGAGCATGAAGAAGGTAATAAGGAGGCACATGAGGTCGACCATGGGCGTCATGTCAATCTCTGCCGGGTGCTTTTTTGCCCTCCGTTTTTTACTTCCCTTTTTGCCGCCAGGATCCTGGGTTTGTATTTGGGCCATATCCGTTTATTTTTCAGGAGGAATGTCGTCGAGGGTGACTTCATCCACCTGTTGTGTGGTAATGAGATTGAACTTATTCACTTTGTTGTCCTGCAACATATCCATGATCTTCTTGACATCCATGTAATTGGCGTCAGCGTCTCCTTTGATGGCCACTTCTGCCCTGGGATTGACAATCCGGGAGTAGAGGATCCAGTAACCCAGCTGGTTATCGGTGGAATCATAGGGAATTCCCACGTTGAGTTTATCGCGTTCCTCTGAATTTTCCGCATTGATCCATCCCTTCAGGTCTTTCAACGGCATACCAAAGGAGGAGAGGCGACCGAAGAGGTCATACTCGTCTTCCGTGAAGGTCATTTCATACCGTTCAGCCATTTTCCGGAGGATCTGTTCCCTGAATTTGGTCGTGGAATCCTGTCCGTTATCCACATTGAAGAACACCTTGCCTTCCTTATCGATAAAGATGGTCATGAGGTTGAAGTCCGGCGCCTGTTTTTCGGAGACGGAATTCGGACTATCGATCATGGCGGCTTCCGTTGGACGGAAGGAGGCGGTCAACACGAAGAATATCAGCAACAGGGAGAAGAGGTCCACCATAGGCGTCATGTCTATGCGTGGCGTTTTTACCGGTGGTTTTATCTTTGGCATTGACTTCGGTTTTAATTGATGAATAACTGATCAGTACGCCGGAGCGTCTGATGCAAAACCAGTGGGATTACTTGGTTGTTGCAGCAAAGGTCTGGATCAGGCTGAAACCAGCTTCATCAATTTTATAGGTGAAGTTGTCGATCTTCGTGGAAAAATAGTTGTAGAAGATCACGGCCAGCAATGAACCCAGAATACCGAATGCCGTATTGATAAGAGCTTCGGAGATACCGGTAGCCAGAGCCAGAGCATCCGGAGCACCTGCAGTAGCCAGAGCGCCGAAAGCACGGATCATCCCGAGAACTGTCCCAAACAAACCAGCCAACACGGAGATGGTAGCGATGGTGGAGAGGATCACCAGATTACGCGACAAAATGGGCAGTTCGAGGGCGGTAGCCTCTTCGAACTCTTTCTGGAGAGCAACAACCTTCTGGTCTTTCTCCAGTGTCGTGTCATCCTTCAGGGTTTTGTAGCGCAGCAAACCGGCACGCATAACATTGGCCAGGGAACCTCTTTGCTTGTCACAGGCTTCAATTGCTTCGTCGATCTGATTGTCATTCAGGTAAGTCTGCAGCCTTTTCACAAACACGTTGATGCGGCCTTTTCCTTTTGCACGGGTAAGGGTAATCCAACGCTCTACGGAGAAAATAAGGAGTACCAGGTTGATGGTGATCAGTACGGGCACAACCCAGCCACCCTTGTAAACCATACCCAGGTAATTGCCGGGCAACGGATGTCCTTCGGGATTTCCGCCTTCAAAGTTGATGGGATTCCCCATAATGAACAGGTAAATCAATACGGCAATGCCAAATGCAACGATTATGGCACCTGTAGTAAAGATTGACCGTAAAGCGTCACCTAAACCTGCTCCACCTTGTTTATTCTTCTTGCTCATTGTTGAAGTTTTTAGTTGATAATTTACTGATGAATTGTTTGTTTCACACTGTTAAGAACGGCAAATGTATAAAAAAAATATGGAATACAAAGATTATTTGACGACCCGCTTCAAAGCCTCGACCATCTGTTTGGCCTTTTCGTTTTCCGGATCGATAGCCAGCACCTCATTGTTGTATTTCAGGGATTCGCGGGCCAGGTCGAGATCCTTCTTATTCAACACATACTGGTGATAGTAATAATATGCCAGGTAGTACAGGGACTCCATCCGCTGTTTTTCATATTTAACGGTATCTTCCTGAGTAATAACAAGGATTTGCTCGTAGACCGGTTTTGCCAGTCCGGTATCACTTTCCGGGTCCAGATTGAACAAGGTTCGCGCCCACCACACAAAACCGGGAACATAGGTAGGTTGTTCAATGGTAAACCGTTCAAAATAGTTCGCTGCCTGTTCATAATCCTTCAGATTGTAATAGGCTTTCGCCCAGTTATACAGATCAAGGGCATTGGCTGCATGGATCGAATCCTTGATCTCATAGATCCGTATGGCACCGGGATAATCCTTGATCTTGATGTAACTCATAGCCGCTTCCGACAACAGATCAATTTTGGTCGTATCCAGCAGGAATGCTTCGTAGAGAACCAGGGCGGCCAAAGAATCCATATCATTTTTTGAAAGCAACCGGCCGTAATAGGATTTATCACTATAGCGGATTTTACCGGGGTCGCTTTTCTCCAGAAACATCTCCATGGCTGCCAGCCCTTCTTCGTAATCACCCGTCTCATAATTGGAATAAGCCAATGCCCGGTACAGGTCGGTAATCACCGTTTCCTCCTCAAGCACCAGTTGGATCTCACCTATAGCCTCCTGATAATCCCCCAGTTCCATCAGCGTATTAATGAACTGTAACCGGGCAGCGGTATTTCCCTTTGATAGTTCAAGGAATTTACGGAACATCTTTTTGGCGTCAGCATACCGGCCTGCTTTCGAAAGAAGAAACCCCAGTTCGCGGTAAGCAGGTGCAAAGGTTGAATCCACCTTCACTCCCTCTTCATAGTAATTCAGGGCCATTTGATACTGCTTGGCCCGCATCCAAAGCTGTCCGATCCGCAAGCGTGCCATGGATGAATTGGGATTGAGCGATTGAGCAATGTTATAATTGGCAATGGCATTTGACCCATCATTCAACAGCAAGATATAGGCATCTCCCCTAACCAGGTAGATCTCGGTTTCCGATGGTTGTTTATCCTGAGCTTCCCGTAAAAAAGTAAAAATCCTGGCGGTGTCTTTCACCCCAGCCTTGACATAGGCATCAGCCATTTTCACGAGGGAGATGGCATGCTTTTCGGGCGACATCACGATCTTGTTTTTCCTTGTAGGCAGCAGGGCATATCCCTGATCAACATATTGTGTGGCTTCCGCGAAATTCTTCTGCAGCAGGGCAACCTCTGCCATTCCGGCATAATTCAGCGGATTGGAGGGATCAACCTCTATGCCTTTCTGAAACATCTTCCGGGCACTTCCGGCAAGTTCTTGCAATGAACTATTGAGGGTATCAACAAAATAGAGCCTGAGAAAATTATCACCATAGTAAAAATAGAGATCGCCATTGCCGGGATCGGTTTTGATCAACTCCTGAAATACTTTGTCGGCTGCAGCGAACTGTTCACTGCGCGTGAGTTGGATGGCGCTCTCAAGGTCCTGTGCCTGACCAGCGATGCCGGCCATTATCAACAGGCCCAGCACCAGGCCTGAACGGATGATATGAACAATCTGTTTCATATGGATCATTCCTGTTGGTTAACGTTTGATTTCAACAATTCGTATGGGTTGGGTAGCCGGGACCAGTCCTGAATGGAGGATGATCAGCTGGCCTTTATCTGCAGCAATGTAGGCCGATAGGCCATATGCCAATCCGCTGTATGTCTGGCGATTGATGCAGAAAACATTCCGGCGGAACGGGTAGGAACCATCGGCAATATAGGCCTGGTATGGCCGGTAGTAATTTGCCTCCGGACCGGCGTTGCCGGGATTGCTGATGGCGGCCACTTTGATCCGGCTGAGAAAATCATTGGAGACCGAGTCCCTGCGGTCGGAAATCCAGTTGACACTGATCACTCCAATGGCCGAAGGATTGCGTTCCACATACCGGATGACCTCCTGATTGGATTCCACGGCATAACAGCAGGGGGGCAGACTATCCAGCTGAAACAACTCCTTGAAATACCTCGGATTGGCCGACTTGTAATGGTCAAATACCACTTTGATATCACCCAGCCGGGATGCGGGATCGATCTGATTCCAGCGGGTGATCCTGCCGCTAAACATCCCCTCTACCTGATCATAGGTGATCTTACTGTGTTCGTTGTCGTTGTTGAGGATCAATGATACGGCATCAAAAGCGATCAGGGTCGTTTTGGGAACGATCTGCTGCGATTCCAGGATCCGGCTCTCCTGATCGGTGAGCTTACGGTTAACAATGATCAGCGGCACGCTGTCGTTCATGAACTCCTCAAAAACCGATACCTCCGTGGTATAGAACGTATCGATCCTGGCATATTTGTATTCGGTCTCAAACGCATAGATCTCCGATTCCATGAGTAACCGGTACGAGTCGTCAATGGCGACACGGATCTCTCCACGCGTTGGGGTATCGATCTGGGTATAGGGATTACCCCCTCCGCAACCCAGTAAAAAGAAAAGGAAGACCACTCCTGTCAGGGAGAGCCACTTCCTTCCGATAACACTGAAATTCATATTGTAAAGATTTTCTTGTTCTCCTGTTTTTCTGCAGGAAAGCAAAGATAGGTATTTTATTTACGCACAGAGGAAATTTTTCGTGAAATCTGGTTGAATGACGCGTCAATCGTCATTCTCCTCATCGCGCCCCGGCCGTTTCAGGAAGGTACGCACCAGTCGGAATACCCCATATAAATATAAAAACGCCGCAAATACAACCCGGACCTCCTGGCTCAGGTAATCAAAATAGGAGCTGAACAGCAGAAAGGTTGCCAGGATAAAAAAACCGGCAACGATCAACACCGTCAGGTAACGCATCACCTTTCCCATGGTCACTCCTTGCTTTTTGTTTGCCAGTAAGGGATCCCGGCTTCAGGGAAATGCTCCTGCCAATAGGCGGGGGTGACAATATCTCCCTCCCCGGTGAAGAGCTTCTGTTGATAAATGGCGATCACCGGATTGAACAGGATATCGGTTACCCCCAGGGTCCACGATTCGAGGGCATGGCCCTCCTTGTCTTTGTCCTGGGTGACCCTGACCTCAAATCCGTTGTGTTCCAGCAAGCGTGACAAAAAGGCCTTTCGTGAGGCCGGGATGCCGCTTTCCACTATGGTACAGCGAACCCCTTCGAGTTCCTCTACCAGATGTTTTCCTTTCAGCTCCATGGTCTTTACACTCCTGCGATTAATTGATACCAAAGGCCAACCGGTTGATCATCTCATACACCGGACTCACCAGTCCGATGATCACGATACCGGCGATGCAAAGGGCCAACCCCAGCCGGGCATACCCATCGCTCCTGAAGTAAGCGATCGGCTGATCGCTCCGGTTCAGGAACATCGCCTTGACCACCAGCAAATAATAGTACAAAGATATAATGGTATTCAATACAGCAATCAATACCAGTATGTATAACCCCTCTTTGGCTGCTGCGGCAAACAGGAAAAACTTTCCGAAAAAGCCGGCAACCGGCGGAATCCCGGCCAGTGAAAAGAGGGCCAGCATCATGGTCAGACTAAGCAGGGGATTGGTCCGGTAGAGTCCGTCGTACTCATCGATGCGCTCCTTGCCGGTGCGGTTGGCGATGACCGAAACCACACCGAAGGCCCCCAGGTTGGAAAAGATGTAGATCAGGACAAAAAAGATGACGGTGGTCATGCCGAGCTGACTGGCGCCAATGATCCCAAGCAGGATGAACCCGGCCTGGGCGATAGAGGAGAAAGCCAGAAACCGTTTCAGGTTTTGCTGCCGCATGGCGAACAGATTGCCGATGGTCATCGTCAGAATAGCCAGGATGTAGAGCACATCCTGCCACATCGCGGTGATTTTGGCAAAAACGGTATAGAGCAAAATCGTAAGCACCATTACGGCAGCGCCTTTGGAGATAACCGACAGGTAGGAGGTAATATTGACGGGAGCCCCTTCATACACATCCGCCGTCCACAAATGGAAGGGAACAAGGGAGATCTTGAATGCCATGCCCGAGAGGAAAAAGATGAAGGCCAGGATCTGCAGGGGAGAGCCATCGATGCCGGCGAGTACTTCTCCGAAGTAGAGGGTTCCCGTTGTTCCGTATATCATGGAAATACCATACAGCAGGATACCTGATGAGAGGGCTGAGATAAAGATCATTTTCACCCCTGCTTCAGCGGATCTCTCCTTAAACCGTTCAAAGGCAGCCAATGCCGTAAGCGGGATCGTAGCCAGTTCGAGTCCGAGGTAGAACATCAGGAAATCCCCCGCCGAAAGCATATATTCCATCCCGATCAGTGTGGAAAACAGCAGGATGAAGTATTCGCTGATCTTCTCATGGTTCTCAGCCATTTTCAACCAGCCAACCGATTGAAGCAACACAATAAACACCCCCATTACAAGGATATTCTTCATCATCAGGGTAAGCGGGGTGGTCACATACATGCCGCCAAACAGGGTTCCCGTCGGCCCGGGAATCAATCCCAGTATCATGACCAGTCCGAACAGGATGATGGCAGGCAGGATGATCTTCGTTTTCCGGTCGGCCGGCAGTGCGATTTCAACCAACAAGAGAATTACCGTGATACACACCAGCAGCAATTCGTGTCTCATGATCAGCATAAGCATATGTACTTGTATTTATATGGAGTCAATCTGTTTATTTTCCTTTCCTTCATGCTTCACGGGTTCATAGCCAGCAGCAGTTTTTCAATTACCGGGCCCAATCCGCCGGTGATCATAGTGGAGAGCCACAGTGGAGCAATCCCAATGGCGGCAATGCTAAAGATCATCGTTCCGGTACTCAGCCGTTCATACCATTTGGCGTCGGTAATCAGTTCATATTCCGGTTTATTGATCTGTCCGTACAGCATGATCCCCACAACCCGCAGGATATACACGGCTGTAGCCACAATGGAGGAGGCTGCAATGATGGTGGCCACGCGGTGGAAGGTATCGGCATGCTGAAAGGCTCCGACGAAGATGGTCATTTCGGCAACGAATCCACTGAAGCCGGGTAATCCAAGAGAAGCGAGACCGGCGATCACATAAGCCACTGCCAGAAAAGGCATTACCTTCATCAATCCGCTCATTTCGTTGATGTAGCGGGTATGTGTCCGGCCATAGATCATCCCGATGAGGGCAAAGAAGAGGGCTGTCATGATGCCGTGTGAGATCATCTGCATGATGGCGCCGTTCATCGCGGTTTCGTTGAACATCAGAATCGCAAAGAGTACCAGGGCGCAATGGCTCACCGATGAGTAGGCATTGATGTATTTCAGGTCTTTTTGCCAGATGGCTCCCA
>JAFGNY010000395.1 GCA_016926765.1 Bacteroidales bacterium
ACCCCGGAAGCTTCAGAGACACGGGTAGTTTCCTGGATCCCAAAGCCGATCCAGTCATCCTCGAGAAATACGATATCACCAAGGCCCGAATATGAATCAGTGCGGTCTTCAGTCAGTTTATAAATCTCCACCAGGTTCGCATCCACGATGCGGATTTTCCATGTGATCCCGTTGACAGTCACCTCAGGAAGCTTCTCAAATGCTTTGGCCATCAATAAACTGTCTATTCCAAAAAGCGCTTGTACCTTCTGTTTCTGCAGATCGGTCCAACGGTTATCGAAGGTGAGGAGAACCTTGCCATCCTCAACACTGCAAGCATTTTCGGGTTCAGTTTGGGCAAGTGTATGACCCAGCCAGAGGCAAAGGAAGAAATGAATCAGTATGAACTTCCTTAATTTCATAAGCTTACCTCCTTGTTCAGGATGATGCCCAGTTCATGTTTCGTTAAATTTATAAATATTTTCCCTTTTTCAAAAAAATCATACCCCAGCATGCCGTTGATAGGGTAGCCGTACTTCTGAGATAACCCCGACAGATTCGTCAGGATCACATTCATCTTCCCGATATTTTTCCCCTGAATACGGATATCGCTTATCTCTCCCAACAACACTTCGTTGCTTCCTGAACCCGATCCCTGCAAAGAAGAGCGACGGAGGATCGTCACGGTGCTCAGTACCTTTTGAGGTGAACTGATGTCGAGCACATTTGATTCAGCTCCGGTATCAAGGCAAAAATCCAGGTTTTTTTCACCAACCTCCACCGCAACGGAAATCATATTGCCATGCTCATCCACCCTGCCTGTAATGTCGTAAATGATTTTTGATGTTGGCGGTTTCAGCCGGTTCCCGGCTTTATCCAGCTTGTGCAACTGAAGTTCACTGTTTCTGGAGTCAATCATGATCTCCATATTCTTAATCAGGTTCATTCCAAACAAACCGAATAGTTGCACGCCTCTACGGTTCTCAATATGACCCAGGTTGGTTACTTCCGCAAACAGGTTGTCGTAGTTCAAATCTGAGAGTTTGAGGTTTTTAATCCGAACCCGGTACGCACTCCCGGTGGATCCGGTTATCCCTCCTCCTTCAACATCGTTGATGGGCACATAATCTCTGAAATAGGTCTCATTCAAAACCAGGCTGGTGGAACCGGTATCCAGAATAAAATTTCCGATCTTACCATCTATGATTGCCTCTAACAGCAGAAGCCTCCCAACTTTCTTCAAGGGGATGATGACCGAAAGAACATTCCCCTGCGGATCGGTCACCACACGCCCCGGGATTAAAATACTGACAGTGAAAACAGGGTTCCCTTCATCATCCGATACAATCACTACTGGTTCATTCGGATAGACTGGAGGAGAGAAGAGAAAAAGAAAAATGAGGAAAAACAGGGCAAACTTGCCGGATAGATCAAGGATAACACGCCGTATGGTTACACAATACCGGTTCACAGGGAGAGGTTTGCCGAATTTGTCAGGATGCCTTGAGATGGCTGTAAAGATAGAATGTTTCCCGCAACTATTTGTAACGTAGTACAAATTTCAGTGAAAAATATCCAGTAAAATAAATCGCATAAATAACACTATTTTGGTTTTTCTTTGTATTTTTACAAAAAAAAACTAATGGAAATCACGTATATCATTTTAGCCATCCTGATCGCCGGCATCGCGTTCCTGATGCTCAGAGCTTACATGCGGATGAAACATATCAAGGCGACGCCTGAGAGCCAGAATATCAAAATCCTGACCGATCAGAATTTCAGGAACCAGATTAAGAGTGGAGTTGTGTTGGTTGATTTCTGGGCAGCCTGGTGTATGCCTTGCAAGCTGATGGTGCCACTGCGATCATTTTTAAAAATGGACAGGAGGTCGATCGGATTGTCGGTGTTAAATCTTCCGATCAAATTCGAAAACAGATTAAAAAATATCTATAGCGGAAGGAGGAAAAGAAGCAAGGATATTCAATCAGAATACTTTCTCCTTTTCAAGATAGTCTAAAAACTCTTTTTTGTATTTGTTCCCGATCGGAATCTTTTGGCCTGAAATCATGATGGTATTCCGTTCAATCCGTTCAATCTTATCAAGGGAGATAATGTACGATTTATGCACGCGCATGAACCGGTCAGGAGGCAGGATTTTTTCCATTTTCATAAAACTCATCAGGGTCATGATTCGTTCGTTGGGAAGGTGAAGCCTCAGGTAATCTTTCATCCCTTCGATATAGAGAATGTTCTCCAGCTTCACTTTATGCATGTGGTAGTCAGCTTTGATGAAGATGTAATCAGCCGGAGGTTTTACGCTTCCTGCTGTGTCGGCTGCAGGTTGAAGTGGCTTTTCAGATCGGATTTCTCTGCTGACTTTCGTAACCGCTTTAAGGAACCGTTCAAAAGAGATGGGTTTGAGAAGGTAATCTGTTACATCGAGTTCATAGCCTTTGACCGCATAATTATCATACGCCGAAGTAATGATGATCTTAGGCGGGTTTCGAAGAATCTCCAGCAACTGGATACCGGTAAATTTCTCCATCTGGATATCGAGAAAAACCAGGTCGGTCCTCGTATCCCGGAGGAACTCAAGCGCATCGATGGCGTTATCAAAGGATGCCAGTAACTCGAGATATGGGATCCGGCTTATGTATTCTTTGATCTTGTCGATTGCCAGTGGTTCATCGTCAACAACAATGCATTTGATGTTCATAACTGTTTGATTTCTAATTGTATCGTATACTTGTCATCCTTTTCATTAATGGAAAGCGTGTATTGGTCGGGATAGATCAGATCCAGCCTTCTGATTACATTGGCCAATCCGATCCCTTTGCCCGGATCTTTCATAGGTTCATTATGAGGTTCTGTGAAGTTCACTACTTCAAATCGGATCTCACCGGGCTGAATCCATAGATCCACAGTGATCGCCGGAATCCTGTTCCCTTTTAAGCCATGTTTGAAAGCATTCTCGACAAACGGGATGAAAAGCATCGGGGCAATTTCCATTCCACCCAATGACCCGCTCACCTGAAACCGGATAAATCCGGGATCTTTATGCCGGATCCGCTGGAGTTCAATGAAATTACTCAGGTAATCCACCTCTTTCTCCAATGGGACTTTATCTGTTGTAGCCTCATAGATAAAATAACGCATGATTTCTGAAAGTTTTACTACAGAGTCGGAGGCCTTATCCGGATTTTTTCTGATCAATGTGTCAATGTTGTTCAGGGTGTTGAAGAGGAAATGCGGATTAACCTGACTGCGCAACAGCGCCAATTCGCTCTTCCGGTTCTGGATCTCTAATTCAGCTTTATCTTGTTGTGATTGGATCCAATACCTTGAAAGTTTGATCGCAGAAGCGAGCAGGATCACAAAGCCCAGGGAGATATAGATCATCAGCCCCGCCCCCGAGAAATAGTGAATACTGTCTTTCCAGGAATCGAATTCTGAATAGATGGCAGGGTATAAAATAAAGAAGTTGATGGTCCACTCAATGATGACGACGATGGTAAAGGAGAGAATAAACGTCAGGATAAACCTGAGATATTTTTTTTTCAGCAGCATCTCAGGAATCAGGAAATAGATCAGAAAATAGGTGTAAAGGATGTCGAGGGGCAGCGTGCCGAGCAGTAGTTCGAACATCTCGAAATATTTCCCGCTTCTATTCCCGTAGATGAAGGTAAAGAAGCTAATGATAAATAACCAGAAGAGGATATGAAA
>JAFGNY010000072.1 GCA_016926765.1 Bacteroidales bacterium
ATTTTCATCGATGAAATCAGCGTGGATTAATCTCCCTGACATCCTGTCTGCATTGGAAGAATCCAATGGATTATTTCGTAGATTTACGCTATTATTCACTGATGATTAAACCATTTCAGCCATGAAAAGATGTATGATTACTGTTTTGCTTAGCAGTTCACTCCTTATGTTTTCCCCTTCCGGCCAGTCGTGTACCACGATGATCGTTACAAAAGGAGCCAGTGCCGACGGGTCCATGATGGTTGCCCATTCGGATGATGATGAACTGGGAGACCAGCGGATGATCTTTGTCCCCTCCAGGTTACAGACCGGAACCAGGTCTCTTTATCAGGAAAGCTACCGCTATCCCCGGATCAATACTACCGAAAGAGGTCCTGGATATAGTACTCCCGGGTATCCGATGACACCTGCCCTTTTTCAACTGCCATACGAGGATATCTGGAGTCTCCTGGGACATAAGAATGAATACTCGTATGCTTATTTTGATGCGAATTATGGCATCATGAACGAGTATAACCTGATGTTCGGGGAGTGCACCAACGGTGCGAATTTCGAGCCGGAAGCAACTGTGGTCAAAGCTCCGGGAAAACCTATGCGTCTCTTTTATTCACAGGAGCTCTCGCGTATTGCTCTGGAAAATTGCAAGACTGCCCGTGAAGCCATTGTACTCATGGGAAAACTGATCGAACGCTATGGTTACTATTCGACAGGTGAAACCCTGCTTGTTGCAGACGAAAACGAAGCCTGGGTTTTTGAAATGTGTGCCCTTCCCGACGATGTCTACCATTCAGCCTGGGTCGCCCAACGTGTGCCTGACGGAGAGTTTTTTGTTGCAGCCAACGAATTCCGGATCCGCTTTCTGGTTAAAAATGACCCCGATAATTTCCTCTTCTCAGAGTATTTGATTCCCGGACTCAAAAAGCTGGGTTGGTGGAATGAAGAAAAAGACGGGCCAGTCGACTGGCTGAAAGCGGTAAGTCCGGGTGAATACAACCACCCTTACTATTCATTGCGAAGGGTATGGAGGGTTCTCGACAGAGTGAATCCTGACCTCGGACTCTCACCTTGGGTTGAAAATGGGTATACTTTCGATTATCCTTTTTCAGTAAAGCCCAAAGATAAGCTTACCACATCCGATGTTTTTTCCCTCTACCGTGACCATTATGAAGGGACTCAGTTCGACATGACAAAAGGAGTGGCATCCGGCCCCTATGGTGATCCTAACCGGTTTGTGGGGCTCTATGATGGGAACCAGAATGACGTCTCTTCCGGAAAAAAGATGATTGGCGCCTGGGAACGGGCCATCTCTGTTTTTTATCAGGGCTATACCTATGTTTGTCAACTCCGTCCCGGGAAGCAGGAGCCTACGAAAGGGCTGGTATGGTTCGGACCGGATGTCTCCTATACGACAGTTTTTATGCCATTTTATTCCAAAGCCTTCGGGCTGCCGGAAGCTTTGCAGGCAGGCGGCCCTCAGAAATTTTACGGAAGGTGTGCCTGGTGGCCTTTTAACTTTGTCAATAACTGGTCGAGGTTGAATTTTCATCAGATAACGCGTTCCGACATCATCCCGATGCAATCCCGGATGGAACAACAGGAGATGCAGTTCATTGCGATGACTGACAAGGCGGTGGAAGGGCTTACTCCGGGAGAGGCCTCTACTGTTCTAACCGAGAGGTGTCAGGCCAATGCCGACAGTGTGATCATCGGGTGGTGGCATCTGGCTGCCACAATCGTTGCAAAATATTCAGATGGCTACATCAACCTTCCCAACGGGGATTATTCTACTCCTCCATGTGACCTTACACGCGTGATCGGGTATCCGGCAGTATGGCTCAATGAGACAGATTACAGCGACGGGCCCACCACGTATGAGATGAAATAACTGTGAATGACCTCCTCAGGGAAGATAAAATCCGACATGCTCCTGCTGCTGGCTGCAGCCATCTGGGGATTTGCTTTTGTAGCCCAGCGGGTCGGGATGGATTTTGTAGGACCGTTTACTTTCTCGGCAGTGCGATTCGGATTGGGGTGCCTGGTGTTAATCCCGTTTCTTTTCTTTCGTAAACATCTGGCATTTAATCGACTGAGCCCAACAAAATTCGAGAAGAAAAAGATCATCTGGCTTCAGATCCTGCTTGGATTATTGGTTTTTGGAGGGGTCTCTTTTCAACAATACGGACTTGTTTACACCACTGCGGGCGATGCCGGTTTTATCACAGGCTTGTATGTTGTCTTTGTTCCTGTAGCCGGACTTTTCCTCGGGCAGCGGAACCATATTGCCATCTGGATCGGCGTGGTGCTGGCATTAACCGGCCTCTATTTTCTGAGTGTCAGGGAAGGATTTGTGATCAACTTCGGAGATTATCTGGTCTTTGTATGCGCTATTATCTGGACAGCTCATGTACTGGTGGTTGGGCATGTAGCTCCCCGGACTGATCCTATCCGTACAGCGATCATCCAGTTTGCCATCTGTTCTCTCCTCAGCTGGATCATAGCGATCGTGTTTGAAGAGATCCAACTTGGACCAATTCTAGAAGCGCTATGGCCGATCCTGTATGGAGGAGTTTTGTCTGTTGGTATTGGCTATACCTTACAGGTTGTGGCTCAGCAGAAAGCACATCCGGCGTATGCCTCTATCATCCTCAGCATGGAATCCGTTTTCGCTGTGCTGGGCGGCTGGTTGCTTCTGGGAGAAGAGGTGACATGGAAAATTCTCCTGGGCTGCGGATTAATGCTGACAGGGATGATTGTGGCGCAAGCAAAGGGATTTACCGGATCTTCATCAGTGGAATAGAGGCGGTTCCTGCTTTTGTCGAAACTCTGCAGTAATAATAGCCTGTCGCCAAGAGCGAAGGCTGGTACTTTATTACATGAACACCGGCCTCCTGACTTCCTGAAAAAAGAACATCAACAGGTTGTCCATATATAGTTAACACCTCAATCTTTACACCTTCTTCGGCAGGCAAAATATATCGGATCATCGTATTTTCGGAAAACGGATTCGGATAGCAGGTAAGGGAAAGAGAATTGGATCCGGCAGGGGTTTCATCCAACCCGATATAGGTAGGCGTGATATAACTGTAGTAAACATCCTCTTCTCCATTAAAGGTATTCGCCCAGGCAAGGTGTGCGCCCGTTTCATCGGATCTCATGTCGAAATAGTCGCCCATTTTATCCTGCTGCGGCCAGCCGACATGCGGATCAAAAAGCTCGGAAAGGCGTTCATTGACAGACCATGTCACACCTTCATCCAGGGAGTAAGAATAATAAAGCGCAGAAAGGTAACTTCCGGACGGGGCATCACGCGTATCAAGCCATATGGCGTCAATCCGTCCGTTTGGAGCCACTGACATTGTTCCAAACCATTGGTAATGATTGTTTTCCGGGTCATCATTGATGCGGACAGGAAACAGGCTCCACGTAGCCCCGCCATCAGTACTTTTCGAGAACATGACATCGGCAGGATCTCCCGCCATCGGCCTCTGGACAGAAGCAAGGACATATACATTCCCTCTGCCGGGTCCGTCGGAACAATCTACGCCAATGTTCGCCTGTCCGAGTAGTCCGGCCGGGTTTATCGGGGATTGAATACCAAGATACCCATCCAGATAGACCTGTTCGGCCAGATCCCAGCCAACTGAACTGGATGGATCCTGTGCAGAGGTAGATTTCGATACCACAGCTCCTTCATCCTCCCCTGCACCAACAGTATATAGCTCTCCGTCGGGGCCAACGGCCATAGTTCCCCAATAAGGAAATCCCTGTACATTGACACAATTCTCATAGAAATCCCCGCCATCAGTTGAGCGGGTGAAGAAACCCGGATAACATGAACTATAGGAGACATTCCAGTACGAGTAGATATTTCCGGCTCCAATGCCATTTGTTTTGTCGATCACCATCCATTGCTTATCTCCTCCCCTTGCATTAACCCCGTCATCCCAATCGGCGCCTCCGCTGTTGCTTCGGAATACTTTACAGGTGTAGGTGTAACCATTCGATGTAAGACTGTTATAGAAAATTGTTCCGTTTGCATCAGCATCCAGCACCGGGTCAGACCGGAAAACCCCGGGGTCAATCACTCCGGGAAACGTCCAGAATTGTCCTCCATTCGTGGAGAAAGCATATCCTGCCTGCCTGAAATTGCTGTTGATGTTGTCAAACTGACGCCATCCGATCACGATGTTTTCGGGATTCAGCGGATCAATCGCAATGGAGGGTTCATTCGCTGCATCATTCGGAATGTTATATCCATCGGCATCAACATTGACCTGAATCGTAAATATGGAAGAATTCACAAATTTGTACCCCTTCACAGGCCTGTAAGGGTCAGATGAAGGAGCTAAATATCCATTGTCAGGTACCTCATGGTGCAAGGCAGACGGATTCGTTTTTTCGATCTGTTCCTGTGCATTCAGGGTCGATCCTGCTGCGAGGAAAATGGTCCCAAAAAGGACAAGTTTATAGTTCTGCATTTTTATCCGAGTTAGTAGACTGTAAAAGTAATGCTTTAAATTGACATTTTATAGATACAATTTATTCCGTTAAGGTTGCATGAATTCAGTACTTTTGTCTCAAACATCCTATTATGGCCAAGACACTCATCCTATCGCTTATCCTTTTTCTTTTCCATGGAATATCTTCTTCACCTGCACAGGACCTTGCCACCTCGCAGCTTGCTGATCTGTCAGGGGCTTCGCTTCACGAACAACAACCGGTCAAGATCCGTTTTGAGCAGTTTTTCACTGATCAGACCCTGCGGGTTGATTACCTGCTGGCAGGTGACAATAAGGAGACACAGGTTTACCTCTGGCTGCTCAAAGAGGAGCCTAGGTGGGGAGGTCCCCATACTAACCTCATTGATCCATGGAATTCAGGCAATTATCGTTTCTCCCTATATGATTCTGCTACAGGAATACTACTTTTTAGAAAAGGATTCTCCTCGTTGTTTGAAGAGTTCCAGGGAACTCCTGAAGCGAAAGAGGTTCCACGAGCCTATCCGATGACAGCCACCATGCCCTATCCAATCTGTCCGTTGAAATTTGAGATCGATCAACGAGAGTATGCCACCGGAAATTTCGAAACTATTTTTTCCATGGAGATCAATCCAAAAAATTACTTCATCCTGCATGAACCGATTGATTCCATGACTGTAACCCCATTATCCGAACCAGGAAACCCGGCCAATAAACTCGATATTGTGTTCCTGGCCGAAGGGTATACTCAGGATGAGATGCCGAAATTCATTGAAGATGCCCGAAGGATTAGCGACTATTTTCTCTCCTTCCCGCCATTCTCTGAATTCAGGGATCAGATTTGCTTCTGGGCAGTGGAGTCCCCCTCATCCGGCTCAGGAGTAGACATCCCGGGGAAAAGGGAATATAATAACACGGGATTTAACAGCAGTTTTTATACGTTCGACAGTGAACGGTACCTGACAACCCCCGACACATGGAGTATTCGTGATGCCGCTGCGAATGCCCCCTATGACCAGATCATCATTTTGAATAACAGTGAAAAATATGGAGGGGGAGGATTTTACAACCATTACTGTCAAAGTACCGTTGATCACGAAGTGAGTGAAATTGTTGCGATCCATGAATTCGGACATGCATTTGGCGGGCTTGCAGATGAGTATGTAGGCGGGGTCAATTATGATGGATTTTACAACCTGAGTGTCGAGCCCTGGGAGCCGAATATCACCACAAACATTGACTTCGGATCAAAATGGCAAGCGATGATCAATGACTCAGTTCCTATCCCTACACCGCGTGAGCCCAGATTTACCGATGTTGTCGGTATGTTTGAAGGCGGTGGGTATTTAGCGAAAGGAGTTTATAGTCCTGCGATGAACTGCCGGATGAAAGACAATACAGCCAAAGGATTTTGTCCGGTTTGCCAGACTGCTATCCGCCAGAAAATCCTCTTCTACTGTGACTAAAGGGATCGTATTCGATATCAAACGGTTTGCTGTTCATGACGGACCTGGCATACGTACTACGATATTTCTGAAAGGATGTCCCCTCTCCTGCTGGTGGTGTCATAATCCGGAAAGCCGTGACGAAGCTCCCCAACATACTGTAAGACATCGTTCATTGAACGGAACCCTGTTTGAACAACAGGAGGTTACTGGCTATGAAACGAATGTTGAAGCGATGGTCAGCCAGGCAGAAAGCGACAGAATCTTTTACGAAGAATCGGGAGGCGGTGTGACTCTCTCGGGAGGCGAACCACTTTATCAGCCAGAGTTTTGCACAGAGTTGCTTCACTTACTGAAGGAAAAAGGGATTCATTCTGCACTCGACACAACCGGATATGCCCCGGAGGAAGTTTTCCAAAGGGTAATGCCTTTTACGGATCTGTTCCTTTATGATCTTAAACTCATGGACGATGCTGAACACCAAAAGTTTACCGGTGTATCCAACCGGATCATTCTGAATAATCTGAAGCGGTTATTCCGATCCGGGAAGAAGGTGATCATCCGTCTCCCCGTTATTCCCGGCATCACTGACAATCCTTCCAATATTCAATCAATCGTTGAATTTCTTGGATCAATGCAGAAGTTTAACTCACCCTTTCACCCATTCACCGATTCACCTCAAGTAGTGCACCTGCTCCCTTATCACGACATCGCAAAAAACAAGTACAGGCGGTTCAATCTTGAGGATAAAATGGCTGAAACGAACCTTGGACAGCAACAAGATCTTTCAACGTTGAAAGCTATATTCGAAGCTTCAGGCTTCCTCGTTCAGGTGGGAGGATGAAATTTATTTATTGATTATCAGCTTCTTAGCTATACGATCTGTCTCCGAACGGATCTCTACAACGTAAATACCTGCTTCCAGGGATAATGAGCGAAATTCGATTGTCACCGGGTTGGTATCATCCTGGAGGGTTGTTTTTCGAACCAGCAGTTGTCCGTTTAACGCATAGATTTCAGTTGTAATGGGTCCGGGATTCCTACTCAACGCCAGGATCTTGATCAGGTCCGGAGTTGCGGGATTCGGATAGATGGTCGCCTGGAGATCTCTCCCATTCATCGTAGATGGGGGGTCTCCCTGGATGGTAAACGCACGGGATTCAGACCATAGAACCTCTTTATTTCCTGTGATCCCTCTTACAGCCCAATAGTAGGTTATGTCCCGTTCTAATACGGTGTCCGGTATGCCGGAAGCCGTTTCCTTAAGAGTTGATTTTCTGTATACTGTGGTTGAAGGCGCGATGTGGGAAGCTGAGGCAATAAACAGGGTATACTCTTCAATCTCAACATCTTCAGCATACCAGGAAAAAAAGATTTCCGGAGCTTCTAATCTCATCTCGTTTTCGGGGGTCACAGAGACCAGTTTCCCCTGGGTATAATTGACGATATAACTGATATACCAGGGTTTTTGTCCAGCCAGGCTATCATAGAACCACCAATTCCCATCCTCTGGTTTGAACCAGTACATTTCAACCGTATACTCCGAAAAATTGACTCCCAAACTCTTTTCCGTAAGGTTTTTCAGAGAAGCCTCCACTTTATGTCCGATTTCGGTCTGGGCTTGTATTTCTGATTCATAACTGGTTTTTTCACCGTAGGATAATCCGATTTCAAAAATGGCCGGTATTTTTAACCCGGCAGATATTTCGACTTCATAGGTCGTTTTCTGGGCTGATGAAGTGGTGGTATCAGCCACTTCATCAAAAGTCCCTATATCACCGGCTGTCGGAGAGGACCAGTTCATGGTGGCAACCGGCTGTAATCCGCTGTTTATAATACTCTCCCAGTGCATAGTCCGGTGGTCGGGTTTCCAATCGGCCAGATCCGTTGCATTGGGCTTATCGATTAAAAAAGGAAACTCTGCAATAGCACGGGTTGAAGATTTGACCGTTGTACCTGTTGTCCTGAAAAGGTACTGCAACGAATTTGGGATCGGGTCTAAAAGTTGGGTATCCCACCATGGGTATACCTGGTAGCTGATCCTGGTCATATCGGGAATGGTATAAATAAACACCCCGTTTTCCTGTAGCTCTTCATTCAGGGGAAACGATTTAGTCAGCTCCGTGGTAATGGTAGTTCCGGTGCTAACCTTATTCAGATAGGCATTGGAATATTTAAATTTAGTACCGAACCCCAATCCACCCTCTTCTCCCATGCCAGTCTTGATCTCATAACCCATAGAATACTCATTTTCATATGCGTTGGTTAATTCCGTTTTGGATACCTCAGTCTTCGTGAAGACCAATTCTGTTGGATCCACTTCGTTGTGCTGTTTCCAGACATCCCAATCGATAGAACAGGGTGGAGCTCCATCCACGATTCCTGTAAGCGACCACATGGTGGTGATTTCTTTTCCATACAGGCTGTCATTTGCGAGATCATTGCTTGATACCGCGGAATTTGGGACAGGCCGCCAGAGATCCGAGTTAAAGCAGGCCCCGTTCAGTTTCTTTTTGGAATCGGGATAAAAGAACCATACCTGCTGTTGAAAACCGTCATTATCTGATCCCAGATAATTCGTGAAGTGCTTTGGAACAAGATCAACTGTTCCGGCTATCAGAAACTGACTATTGACATCCTTTGGTGTTGTAGAAGCTGGCAGCACCACCGTGCCGTTATATTCATTTGTATTATAGTTCAGTTCATACATCAATTCATGATAGGTAACCGGATAATGTCCGTCAGAATTTTTCTGTGTTCCGATGATGAACAACGCATAGCGTTGATTATCCTCTTCATGACCAGAGATGGTGGTTCGTTTTCCCTGAATGGATCCCTGGACGATTGCAGAAGCGGCGCAATTACTATACACTCCTCCATGAACAGGAGTATATTGCCAGGTGGAATCCAAAAACCCTAGGTAACTGTTTCCCTTTTGATTGAAAGTATTGATATAGGTGTAGTGATGATTCAGCGTATCGTAAAACGAAAACATTCCACCCAGTGTCCCACCCTGCATCCCATTTATAATAGCACTGTCTCCTGTGGCGATAAACCGGTTTTGCGACTGATTGTAATAATAAGTGTAATACCACCATGTTTGATAATAGGAAATTTTATCATTGTCTATATAGTTGAAAAAATAAAGGCACGTATCGATCTGCATTGCTCCCCTTTTAGTCTTATGTGGTTCACCGTGAAATGCGGTATAATAGCAAATCCAGTGGGATTTGTCGTCGGCCAGCCGGCCATAGCATTCCACATAGTCATGTTTCGACCAGTCGTAGTGAGAATCAATCAGCATATAAAACCATAATTGCTGATTGAACTCAAA
>JAFGNY010000396.1 GCA_016926765.1 Bacteroidales bacterium
GTCATGAGGTCATGAGGTCATGAGGTCATGATCTTCAATTTACCACTGCACCATACCACCATACCACCATATCGCTAACTCGCCAAATGAAAATACCCTTTAACAAGCCTTATCTCCCTGTCACTGCAATCGGGTATTTGATCCGGTCAGCGTTATCGGGGACCATTGCCGGGAACGGGAAGTACACGAAGCGGTGTCACAATTTTTTCGAAGAGCAGTTCGGCTTCCGGAAGGTGTTGCTGACCACCTCCTGTACTGATGCGCTGGAGATGGCTTCACTGCTGACAACGATTCAGCCGGGCGATGAGGTGATTCTTCCCTCCTTTACCTTTATGTCCAACGCCAATGCCTTTCTGCTCAGGGGGGCAAAATTGGTTTTCGCGGATACGCTGGAGCAGGTTCCTACCATTGATCCGGCCCAGATTGAGAAACTTATCACCCCGGCCACCCGGGTGATTGTGGCGGTTCATTACAGCGGCCTGGCCTGTGAGATGGATGAGATCATGACGATTGCCGCACGGCACAACCTTCTGGTGGTGGAAGATGCAGCGCATGCATTCGAAGCCTATTACAAAGATGAGCCGCTGGGTTCCATAGGTCATCTGGGGACTTTTTCGTTTCACGAGACGAAAAACATCACCTCCGGCGAAGGGGGCATGTTATCTGTCAACCATACGCCATTTCTGAGCAGAGCGGAGAGCATCTGGGAAAAAGGGACCAACCGGGCAGCCTTTCAGAGGGGAGAAGTGGATTCTTACCGGTGGATCGATATCGGCTCCTCCTTTCTCCCTTCGGATGCCCTGGCAGCGTTGCTCTATACGCAGTTACGGAGGTTCCGGCAAATCCAGCGGCGGCGGAAATGGATCTGGTGGGAGTACCATGAACAGCTTTCGCACCTCGAGGGAAAGGGCTACCTCCTGCGGCCCGTAATTCCCGAACAGGCTACCGTGAACGGCAGCCTGTTTTACATCACACTCAAGGATAAGTCAACGCGTGATGATCTCCTCAATCATCTGAATACTAACGGCATTCAGGCAGTGATTCACTATTTCCCCCTGCACAGCAGCCCTTACTTCATCAAACAACACGATGGCCGGCAACTCCCCAACACCGACCGCTTCTCCGATACTATCCTGCGTCTCCCCTTCTACTACAGGTTGAAAACGAAGGAGATCGCATATATTGTAAAGAAGATCGGAGAGTTCTTTAAGTCATAAGGCCCGGTGGCGGGCCTTGTAAGACTTTACTTCCATGCCGGCAACCTTCCCGGCGTTACCGGAGCGCCTAAAGCCTCGGCAGCGGCCTCCAGGGCCGGTAACTCCACCTCACCGATCCGTTTCACCTGGTCATACACCGGAGGAAATTCCTCCTGCAGGATGGCATAGGCATCTTTGGCTGACTGGGTCGGATCTCCGGTGGATGACCAGGTGATCCAGCTGATTTTTCCAAGCCGGTCGTTCAGCGGTACCGGTGCAGGCGGGTTCTCTTCGTCGCTCGGCTTGCCGGTCCGGCGGTTGAATCTGACGTTGAGGATCGTATCGAGCTGCAGCTGCAGATCTCTGGCCTGTTTGATCAGACCGGGTGCGCCGCCGGGAACACAATTCAGCGCCATCAGCAGGTCGTTGGTACGCGCCAGCAGCTTTTCGGCGTAAGATTCTGTCCCGCGCATCACGCGCGACAACTCTGCAACCTGACTGTGAAAAGCCACCATGTTCTGACGATCCGTGGCCGGAAGGGTGGTATTTTCAAGCGGCACCACCCGGAACTCAACCGGACCGGCGAGTTGCCTGGTCTCCCCTCCAAAGGTCATGGAGAGTGTTACGGCATAGGTGCCGGGCAAAGCCAGAACACCGCTTCCGTTATCTTTTTTTGGATCCCACGATTCACCCGCATCAACCGACCGGGTTGACTGATACCTCAGATCCCAGTTCTCGCGGTTGATGCCTTTGCCGGCTGATTTATGGATGATCCTGACAGGGGTGCCGGCGGCATCAGTGATGGTAAAGGTGATGTAAGGGGCCAGCTCCTGCTTCTCCGCCCTGAGGTCAGCCTCCGATGGTTGCGGGATTGGTTTTCCCTCTTTGAATAACTCCTTCTCCTTCTCTTTGCGAAGCTGTTTTTTCATCTTCGGAACCTCCTTGATGTAGTAGGTGAAAATTGCCCCGAAATCCGGATTTTTGGCTTGATAGACGGTTGAACCCTGCCCGTATTTCCCGCCGGTCGGCAGGTACATCAGGGCATTTTTTACCGGGAAGATGTACCCTGCGCTGTCGAGCGTCTGCTTGTTCAGCATCCGCAGAGGGGAGTAATCGTCGAGAATGTAGAACCCTCTTCCGAACGTCGCCAGCACCAGGTCGTTTTCGCGTTTCTGGATTGCCATGTCTTTCACGGCGATGGTGGGAATTCCCGATTTCAGCTGGATCCAGTTCGACCCGCCATCCACGGTGAAGAAACAGCCGAATTCGGTTCCGGCGAAAAGCAGGTTGGGATCCAGAAAATCTTCCTGGATGGAGTGGACGGTGTGATTGTCGGGGAGGTTCCCGGCGATGGAAACCCAGCTCTTGCCTTTATCCGTACTCTTCAGCAGGTAAGGTTTGAAGTCGTCGCGCAGGATGTTGTCGAACGAGGCATACAACACATTCTCGTCAAATTTCGAGGCGAGGAGATCACTCACATAGGTATTCTCCGGAACTCCCGGGAAGGAACTGATCCTGGTCCAGTTTTTA
>JAFGNY010000073.1 GCA_016926765.1 Bacteroidales bacterium
AAAATTTACCTTGAGGGGCGTGAGCGGCCCGTGATGACCATCCGGAGCATGATCTCCCTGGAGGAGCAGCTCCCGTCAGAAACATTCATGCGTGTTCACCGGTCGTTCATCGTTCATCTGCCGAAAATCAAAACCATCGAACGGAACCGCATCGTATTCGGCAAAACCTATATCCCGGTATCGGAAAAATACCAGGAGCGGTTCCGGAGCTTTGTTTCTGCTCATTTTACAGGGGAATAGGTTTTTATTTTCAGGATCCTGAATTTCGACGATTATTTCACGGCTGTTAAGAAAATAAAAATAGATAATGCTATTGCCTTTCTTTCGTGTTCTTTTTTGGAATCTTATCACGCCAATGTGAAGAAATGTTCTGAATAAAATCACTTCTTAAAACTTTTGCCCTTGCTTTTAACCACTTACTGTCTTCAAGCCTAAGGTATAAACCCTCTAAACTGTCAGATCCTAAGCTGGAGACCCCGTTGCTCAATAAACCAATTAGCTCAGTCTTGCTAAAGCGTCCTTAAGTCACCAAGAGGGCCAAGAGAAATTCCCACATTGGTGCCATCGATTTTTCTTCAACAATGATTGGACGGGTATAAAATTTCTCAGCATCCTTATGCGACAATCATTTATCATCACGGATATTGATCCCGGGAAGAACAAAAAGGTGAGGAGTTCCTGGAAATTTTTATAAAGACATTATTGCATTTTCTTTTGGCATGTCTCCTTTAATTCTTCTTCACATAGGAATACAACATTTATACCCTCGTCATTCAATGATTGTTTCCACTCGATCCATTTACAGTCCGAGGCTTCGTAAATTGGCGCAGTTTTATTATTTGCAATAGCTACCGAAATAAATTTCAGGTCTGATGTGTCAATGCCACGGTCTCTAAGAGAATCCGGAATCTCCTGAAAATCATATTGCCCGACTCTGGTGATTTTAACTTGTCGGATATATCCCGGGTTGGATTGATAAGTATATATCCATTTTAAAAAGCGTTGCGGGTATGAATTTGGATTCTTTTTGTCCCTGTAATGTTCATAATTCTTCGAGAAGAAGATATTCATTGTCTATAACCATTAAAAATTGACCGGATACTACAGATTCGATGAAATCAGCACAAATGGCAGAACATGCATTACTCATATGAGTTGATGGATCGGCAACCAGGGCAACATTAGTATCAATAATACACTCAGGCATTTGTTTCAGTTTGTTTTCTGTTTCTGGCGGCTTTTGTCATGGCTGAAAGATCTTCCAGGTCATCACCGAAGAAATTCCCGGGCCAGTTTAAAATATTACCGAAAAGATCAATATTTATCTCCTCAATAATGGCCTGTTCCCGGTCATAACGGATAAAATATATGGCTATTTCTTCAGGGGTTATCCATTGTTCTGCTATTCTTCTTTGAAGGCGTCTGATCAAATGCTCTGAGTGTGATTCGATGATTAACTGGTTACTGGTATCTCTTCCGTTCTCTCTTGCATGGATGGCTTCGATAAATAAGTCAGCCAAATGCGACTGGACAGACGGGTGCAGATGAATTTCCGGTTGTTCAAAAAACATGATTGTCCCTGGCAAAGCATAACATGTTCCCCTTTGATACCTACATGAGGTGGGATTTCTCCTGAAAATTGATATTGACGTTCCGGATATTCTCTTAACGGCCCGATATAATAGATGCTACGGATCAGGTTCTTAATTGACAATGAAAGATCAGGCAGAAATCCGGTATTCTGATTGTATGCAACAGCTTCATCCGGAAACCCAAAAAAGTTTTCTGGTGGCGGTAGTTTCCAAGGCCTTCCTGTACGCTTAATAATTTTATAGGTATCAGATTTCAGTTCATAATTGTTTTGATCCCTGATCAAAGAAAAATTAACTGTTTCCGAATTCATTAGCCTGTAGTTCATCGTATCAAGAACAATCCGTTCTGCTTTCTGGTCAAAAGATACCAGGGCAGAGAAATTGATCTTTTTGAAAGGTCCGTAATCCCTGTTGTTTTTTACATCGCTGATCTTATCGAGTTTATGATCGAAAGTGAAGCTAAATTCAACGTTGTTAGTCGTGACATGATTGTGTGCAAGGCTCTTATAGGTTCCCAGGTCAATCAATGAACTTTTATCTCCCAGGTTTAATACTCTTTGCCGGTCATACGATTCAACCGTTTGTTTCAACAACAACAGAAACTGGGCAATGGCCGATTTCCCCGAACTGTTATTGCCGCAAAAAATTGTAAGCGGGGCCATGCGTATTTTTCCCGCTATCAGCCCATGCTTTAAAATTCCTGATCTGTAGTTCCCGTAGCATATTCGCTGTTTTTTACAAAATTACTCAATCCCCTCAAACAACCCCCCATACCCCCCCTCCGGTTCCTGTACTGAACCAGTTTCAGGGGCAGGTTTCTTTCCTTTCTTTGAAGATCCCTTTTTATCCCACAACCCCGCTGCCACCTCCTCCTCATGGATCGTATGATTCAACTCCAGCAACCGTTTCAGAATCTCCTTCCTCGCATCAGGATGTATCGTGTACCGGACACGATCATTCTCCGGCAAATAATCAACCTCGTAAAAATCATGACGTAACTCAACATCCGACCAACCATAGGCCTCCAGCACCGCATTATCCATCTCTACATGCAATTCGCGGAGCTTAAAGATGCCTGCCACGGCTTCGTTAAAGGAGATTGTGCCGGGGGTTTGAGTAAGGTGTTTCTTTAAATGCAGGGCATCTTTGCCAAATTTCTTCTCAAAAGATTTGTCGTCAAATTCAAAGTCTATTTCTGTTACTGAGCAGAAATTTTTGCTGTGAATGAGGTTATAGGTCTTTGTGAGTCCTAATTGCATTGAAAGTAAGAGTTGACGGCGGTGCTCATAGTGGGTTAAACCCAAAATGTTTAATTCATTTAATACTAAATCAAGATTTAAGGGAAATGGAAAAGTATCAATACAGTCAACATTAACATACCTAATTCTGGATTCAAGAGTTGATGAATACTTCCAGGCCCATTCATTCTGCAGGCTTGACTGTAAAATAGCAAATTCATGAAATTGTGTTCGTAATACAACATTTGTTGCAACGTCAAACACTTTACCCACTTGACTAAGCGAATGATTTACGTATTTTGAAACCCGGCAAGAAACTAAAACTTTCTCAAGTTCACTAATCGCGTTGTATAATGCGGGCCTCTTCTCCGCATAATGCCACCAAAAATCCCTGTAACATTCTCGATTATCTTTCTTACGAATAGGCTCAACTAAATTTTTTAAAACTGACAGACAATCTGGATAATCTTCAGCAACTGGGCCATTATAAAATGGAGGAGCCCATTTTTCCGATTTGCCTTCCCTACAATTTTGTTCGATAATATCACGTTGCTCTTGAGCCAATAAACCCCAATGCTCTTGAGAATATCTACCAATCGGCCAACAAAAGAAGTTAATTATAAATCTACTGGGTTTTTGACTGGGAATATTATTCAAATCATCTCCATTTAAATATGGAAATATAACGTCTGAGTTTTGTGGATTTTTATCAATTAAAGCTTTTGCTTCATTTTTTTCGAGAATAAATCCCTTTCCTAAAACAATGCTGCCTTGAAAGCTTTTCCCTACATTTTGTTTCAATGGATATGGATGCTCGAATGAGTCTGCATTATCCAAATAAGATGTGATCTGGTTAACTGCCTTTTGACTTAGAAAAAAAGGTCCTAGCCAGCTTCCCTTATGAATACTTACTAATGCGACCTCCACAGCCGCCAGTCCAGGCCATCTCATGCTTTTAACGGCATGGTTTATAGTTCCGCCCGCTTTTACAATTACATCCAACCCTCCTTCTCGGGCACTACCTTGCGCAATGGTGTTCGTGGCAATTAGACTCTGAAATCCCTCAGGTTTTATCAATTTGAAAATCCGTCGAAAAAAATAGGTGACCAGATCAATGGCACCAGCGGGTTGATAATATGTTCGCAACCATTGCAAATAACTATCACCGAAACTACTGCTGAGTTTTTGTCCTCCTAAAAATGGCGGATTCCCCAAAATACAATCAAACCCGCCATTGATAAATATCTCTGGGAATTCAAGGAACCAGTGGAAGAAATTCCTCTCCCCGGAGACCAGAGTCGATTTTGCCTGGACCTTTCCAGGAATGATGGCGGTTCCATAAAGATATTCCATGTAACTTGCATGGGTGACTAGGTAATCTTTATTTCCCGTTGTTTTATGGATGAAGAACTGGGCGACCATGAGGTTGGCTACTTCTTTCAATTTTTGCCAATTCCTGCTTTCAATCAACCGTTTGTACTCTTTTTCTTTCGTCAGAATCTCCTGTGCAGTGTTTTCAGGCAAACTGTTAAATTGTTTGAATGCTTCGATCAGGTTTGTCATTTTGGTCGAGACGGTATTTTCAAAATCGGCAGTAAGCTGTCCTTCCGTTCCCCTTTCAATTTTATTTCGTTTCAGGAAAGCCGAAGCGATCTCTTTATCGTCCCCGGGCAGCGCTTTAAATGCTTCGTTTGGGATGCCTTTTTTCAACTCTTCAATATGGGCCAGTCCAACAATTGAGTCGCCGCATTTTATATGATGGTCAAGAAATCCCAAAGGTTCACCTGGATTGTGCGATTCGAGCCACAAGGCCACTTTACAGAGTTCCACCGCCAGGGGATTCTTGTCAACCCCATAAATGCAGTTTCGGATCACATCCCTGGTTGCAATCCTGATGGCTTCCGGGGATGGCTGGTCCTCCCTGGTACGTACGGTGGCCAATTCAACGGCAATTCTCCGGGCTGCCGATAATAGAATATGACCACTTCCACAGGCAACATCGCAGACTTTGATTGATAATAGAAGGTGATTGGCGAGTAGCGAGTGGCGAGTGGCGAGTGGAAGTTTGTTCCAGATTTTTTCTAGATGTTCTTTGGAGAGATGGATCGTTTCAGGTTCAAAATTTGTTTGCTTAATATTTGACTTTCCTGGAGAATTGGTTCTGCCTGATTCAGGGTGCAAAGGTTTACCCGTTGGGCTAAAATCAAATGTGTTTCCATTTCCCTCAGGCTGCCATTGGCTATTCTCAGAAAATTCACGAACTCCTTGTTGTTGTTCCTTCCCCAGCCTTCGGCTATGTTCGCTGGAACAGAGGTTGCCGATCTTCGGAGTTGAGAAGTCATCCCATACAATTCCTCCTTTGGAAAGGAGCGTGTCAATTGATAAATCAATTCGGCGATCTTCATCCCCCTTTGCCATACCTCCATCCCCTGGTAACTTTCCATGATGCTTAAAATAAAGGTTAAAAATCAAATTTTCTAATTCGCCACTTGCTACTCGCCACTTGCTACTCGCCAATTCCCCCGCCTCCTTGAGTTTATCTTCGATTATGTAATCCAGCGAATGTTTGATAAGCGGCTTAACCAGTTCTTCGGGAGTATAATGAGAACCAGTCTTTGATCGTTCACTTCCTTTGATGAAAATAAACCGGGGCTGACCTTCAGATTCGGTGAAGCCGGCATTGTATTCCAGCAATCCTTCGTATACCGATCCGAATTCCTCCACGTCCAGGTCCGAATAATTTACCCGGACAAGCTGGCGTTGATCATTTTCAAACAGGGTGAGATGCCGGATAACTTTCAGGAGAGATGCATTACTCAATTTGTAATTCATCAGAATGCCCAAAGCATCCGGGCTGAACAATCCCGATCCAAGTGGTTTGATGCCCAGCTTCTCTCCGTATGTCCCGTTTTCAAAAAGAAGAAAGGTAGTTTTCAGTCCTTCCCACAGATCATGCTTCCTTCCATCGACAAAGTTCAACCGTAACGCCAGTTTTCGTAAGCGTTCTATGCTGTAATTTTCATAATAGATTTTGCGTTTTTGGGAGATACCTCCTCCCCCTTCAGGGGGAGGCAGGAGGGGGTAAACCAGGTTCCGCTCCTCTGTCACGATCAAAAACAGCAGGCGATATATCAGGCGTAACTGATAAAGATAATATTCAGCGGGCGGCAGGCTGTTCATTACACTCAGTCGTAATTCTTCATTATCCTTGTGCTTAAGGAATCCATTGGCCAGTTCTTTGATCGATTCTTCTACGGCTTTGCTTAATTTTTCACGGATGCGTGATCCGGATGCCAGGGATTCCTGATGATAGTATTCAATGTAACTCTCTTCGTTCTGTTCGGAATCCTTTGGCATGCGGGTGGCATGAAGCAATCGGAAAAGGATGGCAAAATCGGAGTACAATTCCTCTTCCATCATCTTTTCCAGGTCAACCTCCAGGTAACTTAACCGAACCAGTCGCGTGGCATCCCGTAACAGCCGCAAAAATCGGCCGTTGCTCACCAGGGCATAGACATATTCGGTAATGTTCAGGTACTCTTGTGTCAGGGCATGGGGAGATAACCTGGGACCGCTTGTTTCTCTTCGCTGGTTAAGGTCATCGTGGTATCCCATGATATGGATGGGGAAACCATTCAGGTTTGCTGCACGGTGGCTGATGGCAAAGGTTTTCTGTGTATCGGGATGAACAAACGCAGGTGATTTTTCAACATCATATCCTAATTCCCGCAACAGGGGTATCATCCAGGAATTCCGGGTTTCAGCGGCGCCGGTTTCTCCTGCCTTCAGGCGATCAATACGGAGTTTGAATGCAGTCCAGTGGGCGCGTGCTGCCGCCCAGGCGATCCCGATCTCGTCGCGTACGGTGGTTTTTCTGTCCAGTCCAAAGTCTGCAGGCTGCTGGTATTTGATATCCTCGCTCCGGATCCTGTCCAGGATTTCGCCGGAGATGATGTTGCCTTGTATGTTGATGCCCGGGTAGCCCATGCCTAACTTAACTCTTTACCTGTCACTTTTCATCAAAATTCCGTGTATCCTCCTCAATCAATCGTTTCAGTAGCTCAACCGAGGGAAGTTCAACGAGGTACTTACTGACAAAAACGGATTGTGCCAATCCGCCTGTTGCATATCGTACCATTGCATCATTTTTCTTTGCACAGAGAATAATCCCCACGGGAGGATTATCTCCTTCGGTCATCTCGTTTTCCTTGTAATAATTCAGGTAAAGATTCATCTGACCTGCATCGGCATGACTGAATTTTCCGATCTTAAGATCCAGTAGAATGTGGCATTTCAGGATCCGGTGATAGAATACCAGGTCAATGAAGTAGTGTTCATTGTCGAAGGTTATCCTTTTTTGCCTGGCTTCGAAGCAAAAACCCCTTCCCATTTCCACAAGGAATTTTTGCAAATGGCTGATGATGGCCTGCTCAAGATCATTTTCACTGTATTCGGGTTTTTCTTCCAGTCCCAGAAATTCCAGGATATAGGGGTTTTTGATGACATCCGCAGGAAGCAGTAAAGAATGATCCTTTATTTTTTTGATGACTGCATTTTTAGTTGACGAAAGCCCTGTACGTTCAAAAAGCAAAGTATCCATTGCTCTTTTTAATTCTCTCACAGACCAGTTGTTTTTAATGGCTTCAATTTCATAAAAGCTTTTTTTCAAGGGAGTTTCTGCTGTTAACAGCTCAACGAAATGAGAAAAACTTAATCGGTTGACTAACACCTCTGCTTCTATAGATAATTCCTGTTCATTCGGCAATATTCTCGACAGTGTCGATAATTTTTCATTGAGAAATTTATCAGGTATTTCAAATTTTCTCAACACCGTTGAGAAAATCTGAGGATAAGATTTATAGAAATCAATGTAGCGATAAAGCTGAGGCTGCGATACCCCTTTCATCGGCTTTAATTTTTCTGAGATTTCCTTTATCAGGGAATCGCCGTAAACAGCTCTGTCTTCGCCATGCTGCTCAAATTCTACAATATAAAAACCAAAAATCCAATTTCTTATGGTTAATCCGTAGTTTATCTGTTGAAGTATAAACCCTTGAATCTCATCATTGGTTTTTCTGAATATTTGAATAAGTTGATCAAATTTCATATTAAAAAAGTTCTTTTGGAACAGGATTCAAAATATAAACACCCATGATATCTGGTGGAAGAATGGGATAAACCGCTTCATAACGTTTGCCTCCCACCAGTTCTTTGAATCGTCCGTGTGCCTCCACAAGATGTTTGGCACGGGCCTCGGCCAGCTGGTGAAAATCCCTGGACTTGTTCTGAAATATTTCGGTCTCATTTTCAAAGATCTGTCGCTGCAACTCCGGGCTGAGATTCATTTTTGAGGTGGCTTCAAGCAGCAATTTCTTTCCTTCAGCATAACTGAGCACGGTGGCATCAGGACCGCTTCCGCTGTAACCCCATAGATACATCTCTTCAGAAATGACTTCCCGGCTGCTGATCACCTCTTTGATAATATTTCTTACCCGGAATTGTATGAGTGTAGTCTTTCGTTCAACTTGATTGGTTTGAATGACCGCTGCTCTCGCTATCCTTTTAAATCCAGGCCTTTGCTCAAAAGCGATGGATAACAGGAACTGGCATAATTGTTCAACAAACTGGTGGTTACGTCCTATGTACCGGTAACCCGGGGGAGTGGGTGAATTGAAGCTGATCCTGGTGGGTCTTCCGGGCGGAAAAAGAAGTTTAAGATGCCCCGGCAGATTGGTTAGATTAACCCGGTAGCCTGAAATATCTCGTTCTATGCTACCTCCAAGGTGAACAATTCCGGCAGAAACAAATTCTTCTACCGACCTGATGTCTCCAATGGCTTCATCAACCTCCTTTAAATCCTGTTCGATTTCATGCTGCGGAATGCTCTCGTGGGCAAAGATGCTGCGAAGATTTTCTGCTTTTTTACGGGCGTTCTCCAGTTCATTCTCAAAGAACTCTTCTGCAAAGATACTCAACTGCTTGCCCTCAACGGCGCTTGAGGTTCCCAGCAGAATATCCTTGATCAGGGCATCCATAATGCTGGTATTCTCTTCACCTAATGAAATGCTGACACCCGTGGATCGCTGAATGTCCCGGACCTTTTTAATCAGAATTTCCAGGACTTTCCGGTCGATCAGGTTATCCTGGCCGAAAAGCAGGTAGGTTTTGACTGTAGGAGAATTTTGGCCGAAACGGTCCACCCGCCCCTCTCGCTGTTCAATCCTGTTTGGATTCCAGGGTAGATCATAATGCAAAACGGCGGTAAAAAGCTCCTGCAGATTGATGCCTTCGCTCAGGCAGTCAGTGGCTACCATCACCCGTTGCGGGTGTTCCTCCATCAACTGGATCTTCTCCCTGCGCTGTTCATCCGCCAGTTCGGATGTAATAATCTGTATATCAACTTTTCCTGGCAGGTTGGCCTTTAGTACCTCTCCTACATATTTTGCGGTTGAAATATATTTGCAGAAAATGATCGGCTGATATCCCTCTTTGAGCCATTCTTTAATAATCTCAACGGCCCTTTTTACCTTGAAATCCTTTGCTGGTCCGTGTAGCGTTTTAATTTTGGCCGAAAGTATTTCGATTTCATTCCATTCCGAGGCGCTTAATTTTGCATGGTCGACGTATTCTATCGGAGCTGTATCATTTTCGCCCTCTGAGGATGTGGGTTCAAAAATAGGATTTACCTGGTCCGGAATTTCTACTGTCGAATCATCCTCCATCGCCCTGATCTGGCGGTTTTGCAACATCTCGAAACCGGCTTCCGGGCTCGACATCACACCCCTGAGTAAGGCAAGCGCTGCCCAGTATCGCATCCTGGATGTATTTTCTTGACCATCTGCTTGGGTTATACCCCGGGCAAATTCAAGCACTTCCTGGTAAAATGCATGATATTCCAGCGTGAGCTGGTACGCAATTTCCTTTGATTCCCTGATGGGGAAGGGGGTATCTTCTTCAAGCCACCGTTTGATTTTTTCCCGTTTGCGTAGGATAAAATGCCTGGCAATTTTCCTCTTTTTATTCTGATCCGTATCATGCAGGTCGAAGGTTTCCAGCTCCGGATTCAACAAACCAAGTATGGATTGAAACTCTGAATCCTTCCCGCTGTGCGGAGTAGCCGTCAGGAATACCAGATGTTGCCATTCCTTCTGAGCGATTTTTGTCAGGAGGAAATAACGCTGCTGTTGCGATGCTGATTTCGATCCCGCCGGTCGGGCACAGGTATGTACTTCGTCCACAATCACCAGTTCCGGGCAATCTGTCAGAAAGATATCCCGGCGCTTATCCGATTTGATATAGTCGATGGAAATGACCTGGTAAGGGGTATGATAAAATACGGATCGGTCGTCGGGTAATTTTCGGTCGAGTGAAGCAGCCGTACTTGAACGGATGATTTCTGCTTCAATATCAAGCTTATCCTTCAACTCCTTTTGCCACTGTTCACAAAGGTGTGGCAGACAGATCACGGCAAACCGTTTAATGTCGCCACGCTCAATCATTTCCTTAAGAATAAGCAGCGCTTCAATGGTTTTTCCGATACCAACATCGTCTGCAATCAGCAATCGCACGATCTCTTGTTTCAAAGCCATAACCAGTGGAACAATCTGATAAGATCGTGGCCGGAATGAAAGTTTCCCCATGCATCGAAAGGGTCCGCTTGCATTCCTGAACGAGAGCCGTGTGGCATCAAATAAAAGCTTCGCAGACTGAAAGTCATCGAGATCATCAACCACAGGATCCGGGAACCTTGCTTCATCAATTTTTTCGTGAGGCAATTTTAACGGCAGATAAACTCCGGTGATCTCATCTTCGGATCCGCCCATTGGTTTGAGCATCAAAAGATCGGGATCAGCAGATGGCAAAACGATCCATTCACGGCCACGGAATCTGACCAGTTTTCCCGGCTGACGGATAGTTTCTGCCCTGGTTTCAGAAATGTTCATTTTACTTCACCTTTCTAAAAACATCTTTTCTGCGTTCCACCAATCTATTAAGCGACTCCGAATAATGCCATTCAATCACATCATAACCCATATCCCGGCAACATTGACGTTTTTTAATATCTTCAGATTTCACCTCTGGTTTGTCATGCATAGAACCATCGCAAAAAACAAGGGAATACCCGATGTCTGTCTTGTACACAAAATCGGCATTGACATAGCAACCCGGCACATTGAACTGGGCACGGTCCGGCAATCTCAACCCGTTTTTATAGAGGAAGTCAATCAGAGGTCTTTCGGTGGATGAATTCAGATCATAATGATGGATAAGATACTCATACTGCTCATCCAATGGTTTTCCTCCCGGTTGTGGATCGATGTCGCAACTGATCAAGCGTTCCAACGCCTCTTTCACCGAAAACCGGTCGAGTTTTTCGTGATAAGGCTGATTGTAATATGAAAGAAGATCGTCATAAGATGCTTTCGGAAGATTGGGTTCCAGATCTTGTTTCGTATCGGGATCAAAATGCAGCACACGATAAGCCGAAATAAATAGCTGATTCAGCGTAGAAGTGTTTTCGATCAATTGCGAAAGGATTCCCAGGCTTCCCTCGGCAGCCTCATAGAGCAAGATGTTTTTTGATTCCGTAAGCCCCATGATCCAAACCCCAATTTCCCCTTCCTCTACCTGGAATTGCTTTTCGATGGCTCTTTTCAACGCAAACGAGAGAGAAACCACACCGCATTCATCAAGCCGGAGCTCTTTGATGGGTTGTATATAGAGCACATCGGCAGTGCTTGTGGTAAAAAGTTTGACATTCATCGGGGGATCATCCGGATTTGGTTTTTCCAGTTCTTTCACCCGTTTCCATTTCCCGGTTACCCTGCCAATGGCGAATCCGTCATCCTCGCGTGAAGCGCGCCATTTTTTATTGATTCTGATCAGTTGGGCAGATTGATTAAAAATTACCTGCAACAAGGGCTGATCTGCCTCTTTAATGGTCACTTGCTTTGTCGATAATATGCCTTTGGGGAAAGAAAAATAATCCTGAATATCGAAGCCTGTCCTCATTCGTTCTTCTTCCTCACAGGAAATTCTTTCCTGTGGCTTTGCATCCGATTCAGCCAGCTCAAGAAGGTTGTTCATGATCTCAACGGTATCCTGTCCCTTTAGTTCATCACCGGTTATCGGGTCATTGTTTACACCCGTGGCATTTTCATTGAGAAATGCATACCCGGTTTTCTTCGAAATTTTTATGGTTTGCTTGATCGTCTCGGCTTGTCCGATTTGCATCCGGTTTATCCTGAATTTTCCTCCATTGTGATAAATCACACTGTTTGGGCCGAATTCTTTTAAGGCAACAAAACGCGGACGGGAAAGAAATTGTCCCTTTTCGATGTGACGGAAGCCCAGGAATGCCCGTATCGGCAGTCGGGTAAAATTGTATCCAGGCAAAAATCCTTCTGATGCAAGATACCGGAAGACATAAAATTCTGACTCACTTCCGAAACTTCGTCGTTCATTGTTTGTTAACAGGTCGCGTTGACGCATCCCGAGATTATGCTCTCTTTTTGCTTCACTTTTCTTTGGATTATCCGCGCCCAACGTAGGGTCATCCATTACGATTCTTGCATTCTCAATTAACGATCTGGCCGCTCTGTAAAGAACCCTCCATCGCTCGAAACTTTCATCAAAGCGATGGTAAAAACTTTTTATCTGATTGATTAACCAGGGTTCAGTAAACCAATAAGCTGAACTTATTCCGGTGATTGACAAAATCAGCTCCCTGTAATTCTTAGCCCATTCCCCTGAATAAAGCCTGAGATTTTCCTCAAGATGAATCCGGATATCATTCTTGATTGGCAGCTCCGGATAAATAGTGCAATCCAGAATATCGCTTACCGACAAATGAAGATCTTTCAGCCCCATTTCCATCAGGAGATAGGCATTCAGATGAGTTAAAATAAGTTCTTCATTTGTAAGATCTATTTTTGCGGGTACAACGGCCCCAGCCACCATTTTTTTACTATCCCGAAAATAGTTCCGGTCATGCGGTGATCCATTGGAACAGTAAGTAAAAACCAGAGCGGCCTGACCGCTTCTGCCAGCACGACCGCTGCGCTGTGCATAATTTGAAGGGTTAGGTGGGACATTTCGTAAATGTACTACATTTAGCTCGGCGATGTCGATGCCCAACTCCATGGTAGGCGAGCAGAACAGGGCTGCAATTTCTCCTTTTCTGAATTGTTCTTCACGGTCGATCCTGTCTTCGTTCGAAACCTGTCCGGTATGTTCCTTACCGAGTAAACTAGATTCAAGCTTACTAAAACCCTGCTGGTAGAATTTCCGAAAATAGGCATTGGGCTCATGGATGATTTTCCTGAAGCTGCTGATTCTTATATCATCCGGGACGACATCTTTACCATTTCCCAGCTTCCAGATCACCTGGTCAATGCGTAACCGATACCCCGTTGCCTCACCATCCGCGGTTCTGATTTTCACCGGTTTCAGAAAATTACCTCTTTCCAGGATTTTACAAAGCAACTCCAAATACTCAATCATTTCTGCATGAGACCTGGGATGGAAACTGTTTTTTTTAAGAAGCCCGGAGAGATATTTACCTAGGTAACTTTTGGGTCCGATGCTGGCTTTAAAAAGTCGGTTTTTTGGATCACTCACCGGCCTCACAAAAAGTGTATATGGCACGTCAATTTTTTCTTCAGTGTCAAGTGACCACAGTTTTACATCATCAAGCCTGTTTCTTAATCGTTCCTGAGTTTCTTCGAGTTTCTCTATCAGTTTATAATACTCAAATGCATACGAAGTCCTGAAGAAGTTCAATACCTGGAGAAGTACACTTTCCCGCTTTGGAACGTCCATCTCCCTAAATGCATCAAGATCCTTAAAAAATTCATCCCGTGAGCAAAACTCATTTAACCGGAAATAATCCACCTGCAACAATCCGCATTGCTCAAGGTTCGGAGTGTTGTATCGCCATCCTCTTTTCAGATCATACAGGATTCTTAAGAGTATGTAATCCTTGATTGCTTTTTCATTTTCAGGGTCAGGCCAGCCAGGATCTGAGGAGGGTATCCGTGCGTATTCCTCCTCTTTCAACTTCAGGACTTCAAACACACGGTCGCTGATAATATCAAGATTAAGTGTTTGTGTTGGGGACAACCTTAATGCATGGTAGATGGCTGACCTAAGGCGTCCGAGCATCAGGAAATCGTTAAAATGTCCTGCCTGAAGTGAAGCATCCTGCCGATTGTCTGTGAAACTTAATACTTTATGATATTTACCGGGTACATGCTCATCATTGAGGGCTTTTAATATGCTGTAACTGGCAATGGTTGTGGCTGTGCTTCTTCCCTCATTGCCAAGCCGCATTAATTTTGTGTTTTCGTTTGTCTTATGGTCGTAAATTATTCCTGCTGTCGGGTCGATCATCAACCGCGACGGAATAAACCATCCAGAGTATGGATATTCTGACCTAGAAGAAAAGTTTCCAT
This sequence comes from Bacteroidales bacterium, assembly GCA_016926765.1. Taxonomy (GTDB): domain Bacteria; phylum Bacteroidota; class Bacteroidia; order Bacteroidales; family FEN-979; genus QYOJ01. The sequence goes on from JAFGNY010000073.1 coordinate 14,284, forward strand.
TATCATCAAAGTAAATCCTGACCGGAATCCTGAATTCATAATAGTTATCAAGCGAGGATCCACTGTTGGTTTTTTTAAACCATGAATCCGGCAAAAAATCTTCATCCTCCGCAGTCCAAATTTCTTCTCCCTCATCTGCCATAATGATATAGCCATCCGGGAAATCCTTTTCTGTCAGAAATCTCTTTCCAAGCCCTGCTTCCCGGTCGCCTTTCAGGTCTTCTTTTGTGATTCTCTCTGGCAGGTCATCAGGGGTACGTGGTAATAGCTGGTTTTTCTCAAAGTCTTTTCTAACGCATATGAAATCATGGCCGGTATAACGGCTGAACAGGACCGGGTAGATCGGTTTATCATTTAAATCAATTTTAATGTATCGACCTGTTTCCAGTGTAATGGTACGCCCAGGCTTCGGTTCCAGGGTTACATAAATATTTCCTGTTTGTGCAATGAACTGATAGACCTTAAACGGCAGGAAAGACTTACGCGGATGCACTTTTGCGCCTTCGATATTCAGGTTTTCAGTCCATTGCAGTAAGTCGAGTAATGTTTTTTTGCATATTTCCCGATTTTCACCCGAATCCGAGGCAAGTTTATCAATAATCTGGACCAGTGTTAAAGGCTCTCCTCTTACAAGTTTGCCGTCATCAAGCCGGTTGATTGCTATTCTATTCTCGAGCCAGATTGCCAACCGATGGTTTATAAAAGTCTCAGGACTTGAAACCGGATCAATTTTTTGGTTAATCGCCTCCTGAAGGTCAAACCCTGCTGGTAATATTCCTGTCCAATTTGTACAATTATCCAGTGTTTCGTCAATGATATTCTCAGGCTGGAAGTGATGGCTGAATATTTAGCTGGCCACATCAGCAACATCCCGTTTTCTCTTCTCAACCGAACCCTCTGATGCCATGGTAGCCGAGGTACCGATACAAATCAGATCATTCTTGCAAAGATTTCTGATTCGCCTGATAAGCATCGACACATCAGAGCCTTGTCGTCCGCGGTAAGTATGCAGTTCATCAAAAACAAGATAACGGAGACTTTTCTTCATCGGATCACGCATCCAGTTCTCAGTGTTGCGTGTCATGATCAGTTCCATCATCATGTAATTCGTGAGAATGATATCCGGTTTCAAATCCTTTAGTTCATCACGTTTTTCTGCACCCTCTTGTCCGGTATACTTTCCATATCTGATCGGAAACCTTTTCCTGGTAAGCGTTCTCAGTTCCCTGATAAGATCGTCAAGAGACTTGCCCGTTTCATTGAGTATAATTCCAGGAGGTAAGAACGATTTCAGGTAATTTATCTCGTATTTCTTGATCTCCTCTTCCTGCGAATTGATTAGGGCGTTCATGGGGTATACCAGGAATGCAGTTACCCCATCCGATACGCCCTCCTTGAGAATCTTATTGAAAATGGTAGCAAGGAACGTCAACGACTTCCCCGACCCCGTTCCTGAAGTCACAACGAAACTTTCACCATTTACACCCATTTTAATCGCTTCAACCTGGTGCTGGTAAAGCCTGTAGTTCCCAAAAATATTCTTTAAGTCTGGATTAATCACCTTATCTTTCTCAAGATCATCCAGGGTAATATCCATTTTGAAAGAAGGATTGAACTGGATAAGCGCTTCCGGTAAAAAGAAGTTTCCACTCAAAGCTTCCTCTACCTTATCCTTGATCCTTGATCAACGTAAAGCTTCTCAGATAGTTCTTATAATCCTCAACCACTGCCTGATGAATCCGGAATGCCTGCATCTGAAAACGTGTTAATATCTAATCCAGATCAATATAAAAAAAGATTATTGTTATACAAAATAACATAGAATTTCTAATATAGAAAAATAAACCTGATCCAGATTTTCAAAATTTCCAGTGATTAGTTTCGAAGTGGTATTTTCCTGTCTTTCAGAAAAATATTG
>JAFGNY010000397.1 GCA_016926765.1 Bacteroidales bacterium
AACCAGGGAATGGAATGCCACCGCTTGGCACCCATCGCTCAGGCCGGATCCCTCCAATGGTTGTTGTTGACCAGAGATGACAGGGTCCGCCGCTGGCAAACAGCGTTTTGTAACTGACATCCGGGGCATCCCCGAAATCGTAATTATTAAATGAAGACAATGTTCTGGTAGTGAACCATGCGGCAGAATCCGTATAATGCTCTATATTGTTCGAATCCAAAGCGGTTACAGTCCATACATAGATTCTGTCAGGCTTCAGGAAGCCACTCCCGTCGAAATAAGTCTGACCATTTTCACTGATGATATCCACCTCATGATCAGGCTTCTGCAGGTAATACTTGTCATTGATCTGCTCCGGTGAGAGTTCCCAGAAATGGGCTTTTGGAGTATTCACAAACATAGTATCCCTCCAGTATTTTTTCCCTCCTATCCCTGCAACAGATGCATTATCGAACTTTACAGTATAAAATTTACAGCTAAAATGTTTTTCTGATGGGTTTATGTAAACTCCCTGGTTAGGTCTTTCAATTTTGATCACCCAATCAACCATGATTGATTTTTTCACAGAAAATGAATACGGCTCCGATGGTGCGGCGATCTGCTCTCCATCCTGTGTGTAGGCTGTCACCTGCCATGCGTATGATTTCCCTTGCTCAAAAGGGCGTGCATTGGCCGGGTACTGAAAGCTGGTTCCCGAAATACGATCTTGACGGAACCAGGCCGGATTGGATGCCAGCGCCTGAGCAACTGTTTGATGAGGAAGCAGTTCCACGATCTTCAGCACAAAGGCAATGATCACCTTGATTGAGACGGGAGTGGGAGGAGACCAGGTAAAAAGAGGATACATCTCATCCACCTTGGACTCATTCTCCGGAAAGATCAGTTCAGGAGCCATCGGGGCAATCAGTTCGGTTTGGATACAGTCTTCTCCCAGCTCTTCCTGCGTTTGCGCATCAATCACCTTTATACAAATGGTATATTCTCCCGGAGGAACAGTTCCGGTGCGCAGGACGTAGCTTTCAGTCCGCTTGTCGGTGTAATTGATCTTCACTGGTTCCAACAGGGAAAACGCTGGCAAGCCGTTGAAACCTGCAGGAAGTGTGAATACTGCCGAACGTCCATCGAATAACATTCCTTTGGTTGCCTCGGCTACCGTACCTTTCAGAAAAATCTGAAGATCTTTTCCTGAATTGTTGATCACCTGAACATTAAACAGGTCATTGATCGTAAACTGGTCAATGGGGGGCAGGTTCAGCCGGATGAATACCTCCTGGGCAAACGAACCTGCACTGAGTAAAAGAAACAAGCCGGCAATCAGGCCGGTCACTTTGTTTCGGATGGGCAACAGTTGATTTTTTTTCATGACGGTAAGATTTGGTTGTTCTGAAGGTAAAGTTACCGTCACAGTTCCCTGCCATCAAGGACAAATGAGTGAATAGGGATGTTGAATGAGTGGATAGGAAAACTGACCGAGCGAATGAAAAAAGGAATTGGAGTAGAGTCAGATCCCCAGGGCATGGTCTTTTAAGCGGTCAAGGAAAGCGATTTTCCGGCTTTCGGAGATCTCCACCTCCGACTGGTCGTCCATCACCAATGTGCCGCCTTTCCCTTTGACAAACCGGAGAAGGTGATTGAAATTGATGATATGCTTGTTATGAACCCGGCAAAACTGAAGATCCGTCAGCAGATTCTCATAGAAATTTAAACTCTTTGATACCATTACCTTCCGGTTATCCGTGAGGAAAAAGAGGGTGTAGTTGCTTTCGGCCTGGCAGCGGATGATCTCATTCAGTTCAACAAAAGTCAACCCGCTCATGCTGGGAAGTACGATTCGTTTCGGTTTGTTTTGGATCGTTTCCTGAAGGACCTGATGGCGCTGGAGGGTCGTCGAGTTCCATTGCCGTTCACGAAAGCGGTCAAGCGCCTGCTGAAACTCCAGATGGTCCACCGGCTTTAACAGGTAATGTATGGCTGCCATTTCAAAAGCCCGGATGGCGTAATTGTCGTGAGCGGTGACAAAGACTACCTCAAAATTCACATCCTTACATTGTTCAAATACATAAAATCCATCACAATCAGGAAGGGTGATATCAAGAAACACTAGTTCAGGCTCGAGTTTATGGATCAGGTCAATCGCATCCATTCCCGTTGAGGCTTTTCCAATAACCTCAAAATCAGTTCCATATTTCAACAACAACGTTTCAATGATCTGCAAACTCTTGGATTCGTCGTCAACCAGTACGGTTTTTATCTTTTTAGCCATCGGAATAAAGTTTTAGGGAAGGGACGGGATTCGGAAGAGGAGAAGAAAGGAATAAAGAGTTCCACCCGTGTTCCGGTTTTTACCGGATTGGTATCAGAAAGATCGGTGATCTGAAGCCGGATCATTTGGTCAAGAAGTTGATTCAGCATGTCGATCCGTTCTTCAATGTTTTTCATCCCGGAGGAGCGATGTCCCTGCCTTCTCGCATTGATCTCGGAAGAGGCTTTCATCCCGATCCCGTCATCTTCCAGCGTAATCTTTACCATCTTCCCGGCCCGGCTGAACTGAAGGGATAAGGTGCCTTTGGTTGGTTTATTGGCAAGTCCGTGCCGGATGGCATTTTCCAGAAAGGGTTGGATGAGCATGGGTGGGATTTTAACTTCACTTGTCTGAAGATCCTTATCCACCGTTAACTGGAATTCAAACGTATCTTCAAAACGAACTTTCTCGAGCAATAGGTAAAGTTCGATGGTCTCCAACTCTTCATCCAGGGGAATCAGGTTGTGCATGGAATTTTCCAGCACCCGGCGCATCAGTTTGGAAAAGCTGGAAAGGTAGAGCCCTGCAGCTTCTTCTTCCTTATTTAGGATGAAGTGCTGGACCGAGTTCAGGGAATTGAAAATAAAATGGGGATTCATCTGAAGCCTCAGCGCCTTCTGCTGCATCCAGAGATAGTCGGTTTTAAACCGTGTTCGTCTTTCAATCTGCTTGACGATCAGCAAGATGATTCCAGCGAATACCAAGGATGCCAACAGAGCGACAGCGAGGAAGAAAAACCATGTTTCATTAAAATAAGGCGTACGCGAAAACTGCATCCTGGCAATCTTTCCAGAGGGATTGTCAGCCCCAAGCCGGGCACGAACTTCAAAAACGTAGGAACCCGGAGAAAGATCAGGGAAACGAACCGATAAATTGTGTGTGGTGATCCAGGAGGAGTCCTTTCCCAGAAGCCGGTACTCATATTCAAGCTGATCATGGCCCGAAAAATGGACGCCTTTATAATAGATACTCAGGGTGTGTTGATCTGGATTCAGGATTAAAATAGAATTGGTTGGAATGACTGTGTCACGATCATTGATTATCAGCCGGTCAATATAAATGGTCGGATCGGTCAGTTGTTGATGCAATTTCTCTGGGATAAATGAAGCCATTCCATTGGCAGTGGCCATCCATAAAAATTCCCCCTGCCTCTCAATTTTGTGAATTTCAGGAGAGGGTAATCCGTCCCAGATCGTGATATTTTGAATATCCCAGATCCCAGTTGAAGTCAGGGTGGCTTTGGTCAGCCCTTGGTTGGATCCGATCCATAGCACGGAATCGTTATCACAATAAATGTCTTTAATTTGGAGGCTTGGCAATCCTTGTTCAAGGGTCAGTTGAAGGATGGATTGATCGGGGTTAAGAATGGCAATTCCGGCAGCGGCTGTACCAATGACCAGGCGCTGGTTCCACTCTCGAAGCACCTCAATGGGTTTCATTAACATCGGATGGAGTGTGGTCAGATTGGTATAGTTCCCGTTCTGGTAGAGGTAAAGACCCTCCATAGTGCCCAGGAAAACCTCTCCGTTTTGCCTCTCCAGAATGGTTCGGGTATGTTTATAAAACTGGTCTTGCCGTGAGTCATAGATAATTTCTGGCCCCCGGTAAGTTATAAACCCTTCCCGGGAGGCAATCAGAATATCCCGGTCCGATGCCTGGAAGATATCATAGTATTTAAGTAATACAATGTGCCGGGGAGGATTCTTGGTTCCATCTTTCTGATACCTTAAATAATTGGATTGTGTAAGCCAAAGAGACCCCTGCTTTGATACAAGAATGCTCCGGATGAATTTGCTTGCCTCCTTTTCCAGGATCTCTATAGAGTTGGTCATCTGTCCGTTTTCACAATGCGCAAGAAAAAGTTTCCCGTCAGCCGTAGAATAATAACAATGATCCCCGGCCAGGCAAAAGGTTATTATATTGGTATTTTCGTAAGGTTTGGGAGGGCAAAAAATTTCCATTTGAATGGAAGGGAGGTAAAGAAGCCCATTTCCCTCGGTGGCAATCCAATAATGGAGTTCCCGGTCTTTCAGGACACGGGTAATTCGTGAATTCCTGAAATAAATACGGGGTGGATCATTCGGTTCGCTGATTTCCACTCCGCCATTATTGAGTCGGTGCCAGCATGTACTATCATTTTCCTGGTACGAATTGTATATCTCAGCAGAAACGATCTGCATTGGAAACGCTTCAGTGGTATTGATGAAAAAAGGGGTATAAATACGTTTTGGATAGCTGGTACTGTCGATTTCCTGAATGCCTTTTTCCGGATCAATGATGATTAATTTTCCTTTCTTTTTCGAAGTAAAAAAAATGCGATCCAGTGTATCCACAAAGAGGCATGTTAAAAAATAGGTGCTTCCAAGGGCCTGGATGGTATCATTGAGAGGATAGGGTTTCAGGTTGCCGTGGTCGGTATACACCAGATCCCCAGAAAAGGAAAGAAACCAAAACTTTTCGTTCTTCCCGGTAAACATCTTGATTAATGAATTATCTGATATTTCAGGAGGAGTGACAAGGTTCTTAAAAGCATACCCATCATACACGATGACACCGCTTCCGGTTGCCAGCCATAACTGGCCTATTGAATCCTGCGCCAGGTCATAGATCTCTGTAGCAGGCAATCCGTTTACAGTAGTGTAATGAAAGAAAAAAGGTTCCTGAGACCTGACCGGATTCATGAAAAGAATAAAAAGAAGAGGCAGGGCTGCAAGTACAGATCTCATGGTTTCAGGTTTTATACAAATATACGTATGAAATATTAATAACAAAAGAGGCTGTCCGTTCGGACAGCCTCCTTCAAAAAACAACAGATTTCTTACTGGTTATTTCGTCGCCGATTCCAGCCGCTTCATGATGATGAAAATGAAAAGAGCCGACAGGAGACATACGGAGATAAAGATCGCCCACAACTGCCACAGTTCCAGCTTTCCCCAAAAGAAACTTCCGACTACAAGAAGCTTGTTTCCTACAGCCGTTGCTAGCAGCCAGCCACCCTGCATCAGACCCTGGAATCGCGGCGGTGCTACCTTTGATACAAAGGATAATCCCATAGGGCTGAGGAAGAGCTCGGCAATGGTTAAAATGAGGTAACTGTTAATAAGCCAGTAGGGCGTGACACGTGATGTGTCTGGTACAGGATTATATTTCAGACTCCCGGAAGCATCCACGAACTGTAAGGTATGGGGTGAAATCAGGTGAATGGAACCGACGAGGATGATCATAAATCCGATAGCTGCAATGATCATTCCGATCCCAATTTTTTTCGGTGTGGAAGGTTCCTGATTCCGTTTTCTTAACCAGGCAAAGAAACCCATGACAGGAAAAGTCAATGCAACAATAAATAAGGGATTGAATGACTGAAATACTTCAGGGTCAATGGGATTAAGAGGTTTGTAATGATTAACAAAATAATAGGTCAGAACCCCTAAACCAATAAACATGATCACTCCAATCACTTTATCAACCCATTTCTTCCGTAACAGGAATATGAATAATCCGGCAAGTGTTCCTAAAAACGCTAGCATGGAATCCAGATGGAAGAAAATATTTGTGAACCGTCCAACAGCTTTTACCGTGTAATCGCGTGCAAAATATGTTAAGGTTAATCCATTTTGGTGGAAGGACATCCAGAAAAAGATAACTACCAGAAAAACAAGCAGTAGTGCTGTGATCCTCGGACGCTCTTCCTTGGTGGAGATTTGGATGATCCAGGCTACAAATGCAGCAAACAATCCAAAAGCAAAAGCAATGTCGAAATTCATCGCGGAGACAAAATAGACGGCGAAGAAAATGACCACCCCTGCAACAAGTGCAAGTGGAATAGATAACGGTTTCCCGGAGATCTTGACTTTTTTACCACTTCCGCTATCCGTGACAACACTTCTCTCTTTTTTAGGAAGGTACTTGTTGAAAATGATATATACCAGGAGGGAGATTATCATGGCTCCTGCAGCAATCCCGAAGGCATAGTTATATCCAATTGAAAAGGCCTCGATGTATTGATTGGCAAACTGAGTCAGATCGGTTACATGCATTCCGGAGACTTTGTCGGCAAGAGTTTGGAAGGCTGGGAGATCGGCAAGCTCATTTTTAATATAGGCATGGCACATGGCCGGAAGACTTCCGTCGTGCGAGAAACCCCTTGACGAGAGGAACCAGTTACGGATGCCTGTGGCGGCAAATGGAGCAAAGAAAGCACCCATATTAATCCCCATGTAAAAAATCATAAAGGCCGAATCGCGGACTTTATCATATTTCTCATTGTCATACAACTGACCAACAACTGCCTGAAGGTTTCCTTTGAACAACCCGTTACCAAATGCAATCGTGAACAAACCAATTAATGTCACAGTCAGAGTCATGCCCGGAACCGCCATGATGACATATCCTGTAAACATGATGATGATACCAAACAAGATGACTAATTTGTATTTATTTGTA
>JAFGNY010000398.1 GCA_016926765.1 Bacteroidales bacterium
AGCCGCTATGATGGATTGACCTATCGTGAAATTGCTAACAAATTAGGAATCTCAGTTAAAACAGTTGAGAACCAGATGGTTAACGCTTTAAGATTTTTACGGGAAGAGCTGGCAGATTACCTGCCCCTTTTTTTGTTGTTATTTTTTTTCATGGAAAATTAGAATCGGAAATAGGGGACTTTCTATTGAGAGTTGTCTTTTTAGTAGCACATAATGAACCAAACTGATCATATTGACGAACAACTACTTTTAAACTATCTGCTCGGGAAAAGTGATCCGGAGGATCAGCGAACCATAGAGGAGTGGTTGATTAAAAGTGAAACCAACCGGAAGGAGCTGGACCGGCTGGAGGTTCTCTGGCTGGAGACAGGAAAGCTGATTCCGCCGCCTGTTGTGGTGGATACTGCTGCTGCATGGAAGCGTCTTTCATCACGGATCGATGCAGTAGAAAAAAAGAACAACCCTGGAGGAAACCGGGTTATCCGGATGCAAACCCTTGGTTGGGTGACAGGGGTTGCTGCTGCATTTCTTATCGCCTTGGGGTTCTGGTGGTTTGGAGTGTTCTCTCCGGAAGAGGAGTTCCTGGTGATGGCCAGCATGGAAGAGGTCCTCACAGATACTCTGCCGGATGGTTCGTTGGTGACTCTCAACAGGAACTCCAGTCTTGTCTATCCGGAAACTTTTAAAACCGGCAAACGGGAAGTTGCCCTGCTGGGAGAGGCCTTTTTTCAGGTGAAACCAAATCCTGACACTCCATTTATCGTGCAGGCCGGACCGGCAGGTATTCAGGTGCTTGGCACTTCCTTCGATGTGCGTGCCTACCCTGATCGGGGAGTTGAAGTGATTGTGAGTACAGGGAAAGTGAAATTATTCCATCTCGATCCGCAAACTGGGGATTCGGCATCTGTAACCCTTACTGCCGGAATGAAAGGTGCTCTTCCAGTGGATTCTGGGGAACCTGTAGTAGATCCGGACTATTCGCCTGACGATCTGTTCTGGATGAATAAAACACTTGAATTTAAACAGATAAAATTATCAGAGGTGATCGAAATTCTGGAGAGAAACTATCATGTACAGATTCAGCTTTCCGGAGAAGGGATCGCATCCTGCAGGCTTACAGCTAGCTTTTCAGGAGAACCTATTGAGCTGATCCTCCATGTAATTTCCGATACCTTCGGCCTTACTCTTGATAAGAGTGACGGAATTTATCGATTGACAGGGAATGAGTGTGGCGATTCAACGAACTAAACGCATTGGCTTCTTCCTGATAGCCATTGTCCTGAGCCTTCCTGCCCTTGGCCAGAGAAGCCATCTCTCCAAACGGATCACCCTGTCATACGCCTCCATTTCTCTCTATGATGCCCTTGAAGAGATCTCACGGATAGGGAACTTCAGCTTTGCCTATAATGCTGATTTGATCAACGGTGACAGTCTGGTGTCGGTCGAGGTAAACGATGTGAAGGTGGGAACCGTGCTGGAAGAGTTACTTGGGGAGGAGATCCTGAACAAAGAAGTGGGAAACCATGTGATCCTGATCCATTATACTCCCAGGGATGAACGAAGTACTCCGAAATTAAAAACGGAATACCTTGTTAACGGCTTTGTCCAGGATGGGCGTACGGGTCATAAGCTGAAGGATGCTACGGTATATGAAGTTTCAAAGAGAAAATCAGTCTTGAGTGATTCCCATGGGCACTACTCTTTTCCCCTGCCGGTTGGCTCAGATATCCAGGGACTCTATTTTGCCAAAGCAGGGTATGCCGATACGGTGATTTTTATTCGCCCGGTCAGGGATTACTCCCTCAATGTTCCGCTTCATCCTCTTTTTGAAAACATCCTTCACATCTCTTCACAACCGGCAGATCTTCAGGTGAACCTCATTGACAGCATGGCTCTGGTGAACCTGCTGGTACCGCGAAAAGCCCTGATCACATCCGAAAACCTTCAGGTATACGGAACACGGGCTTTCCAGATCTCCCTCATTCCCTATGTGGGAACGAACTGGATGAACAAAGGTTCCTATACCAGTGCTATTTCGTTTAATCTCCTGGCAGGTTACTCGGGAGGTGTGAACGGCTTTGAACTCGGCGGGTTGGTCAATATCGTGCGACGGAATGTACGGGGGCTTCAGGTAGGAGGTTTGGTGAATATCGTTGGAAAGAGCACTCTGGGGGTTCAGGTTGGAGGATTGTTCAATGTAAACCTCGGCCACTTCAAGGGACTTCAGCTCTCGGGACTGATGAACTTCCAGCGCGATACCCTCACCGGAACCCAGATCGGGGGATTATGTAACTACCTGGAGGGCAAGATGCAGGGGGTACAAATCGGAGGGTTGGCCAACATTACGACGGGCCATGCAGACGGCTGGCAGGTCAGCGGTTTGACCAACATCGCATTCAAGGATGTGAGTCAGGCACAGATCGGCGGCCTGGTAAACTATGGAAGGCATGTGTATGGGATCCAGATTGCCGGATTGGTCAATGTAGCCAAGGGGAATGTGACCGGATTACAGCTGGGGGGACTGGTGAACTATGCCCGGTCAGTAGTGGGCGTCCAGCTGGGAACCGTCAATATCTCCCGGGAGATCGAATCGGGCGTGCCGGTCGGTTTTTTCAGCTATGTGCACAAGGGAGGCCTTCACAGGTTTGAACTCTATGCTGATGAAGTGTTTTACGGCAATGTCGCTTTCAAATCAGGAACAAACCGGTTCTATAACATTTTCCAGGTCGGGGTGGGAACCTCATGGATGGTAAACTATATGTATGGAATCGGAACTTCCTTCATCTTCAGTCCGGCCCTCTCAATGGATATCAGCATCATTTCGGGACTGGTGTTCTCAACCACCCCCAGTTTGGCTTTGCATGGTACACTCAGCAAACTGTTGCCGGCGCTGGAGTACCGTTTCAGGAAACACCTGGCCATCTTCGGAGGACCAACCTATAACCTCTATGCGTTCGATGAAACGCGAACATTCAAACCTGACGGGATCGCCCCCTATACATTTTTTGATCAGTTGAAAGGCTACCAGCGGATCCAGATGTGGATCGGCGGGACGTTGGGCATTCGCTTCTGACAAATTTCTCGCTGAAATCCGTGAAAATCTGCGAGAACCTTTTTAGCATTAATCCGGAAAAAGTCTAAAAGGTTATACTCTCCCTGAAATTTTTTCAACTCAAATAGGGGTATCCCGCTCCCGGATTGTCTTCAGAGAAACAACCCTAATCAAGAGATTTGTTGAACAATCAATCGTCGCAATAATGAACCTGATTCAAACGCCTTTAATTACCATGCTCCTGATCGCCTCAGGAGCTCTCGCAGCGCAAAATGCCGACTCAGTTAAAGTGAACTCCAGGGTTTTCCAGATCAGTTTTGTTACTCCACTGGGAACGAATGGTCTCAGCTCATGGACTACTACCAACAATTTTTCCATCAATATCCTCACGGGATATGCCGGTGGGGTGAATGGCACCGAATTTACCGGGCTGGTGAGCGTCCTGAATCACAACCTGCGGGGGGCCCAGTTTGCCGGCCTCGGACATGTAGTCGGCGGGGA